>JAPKCZ010000362.1 GCA_028822745.1 Kiritimatiellia bacterium
TGCGACACCTGATTTGGGCAGTGACAATGGCGTTGCTGATACCCGCTGTCGTCTGGGCGGACGAAGACGCGACGAAAACGGCCGATGTGGGCGAGGGGACGAATAACGTCGCTGCCGGGCATTCGACGCACGGCGGCGCCTTCAACGAGGGACCGCGCCAGGCGGCCTATCTGATGGGGGGCACGGGCGATGTCAGCTTTCCGATAACAACGGTGTCGGAGAAGGCGCGCGAATTCTTTCTGCAGGGACTTGGCCAGCTGCACGGCTTCTGGTATTTCGAGTCCGAGCGCTCGTTCCGCCAAGTGGCGGCGCTGGACGCCGATTGCGCGATGGCCTATTGGGGCATGGCCGCGGCCAATAATGGCAACAAGGAACGGGCGTGCGGTTTTCTCGTCGAGGCGCTCAACCGCCTTCAGGCTGTGACCCCCAGAGAACAACTGTATATTGAGGCACTCGCGGCGCTACTTGGGCTGCCGACCAAGCCGGAGGATCTGGCTAAAATGGGTGACCCGAAAGCCTTTAAACCGAAGCGTTCCGATAAGGATCGGCGCGCCGACTATGTCAAGAAACTCGAAGACCTGATCTATGAGCACCCGGATGATGTCGAGGCTAAGGCGCTGTTGCTGGTTCAGCTTTGGGATAACACGCGCCATGGACTCCCGATGAACAGTACGCTGGCGGCCGACGCGCTCGGCCAGCAAGTGCTGGCTGAAAATCCCATGCATCCGGTGCATCACTATCGCATTCACATTTGGGACAATCGCAGGGCCATGACCGCGTTGGAATCAGCTGCAATTTGTGGGTTTACGGCACCGTCGATCGCGCATATGTGGCACATGCCCGGCCATATCTATTCCAAACAGAAGCGCTATGCCGACGCAGCTTGGCATCAGGAGGCCTCCGCGCGCACCGATCACCGGCACATGATGAATGATCACACACTGCCGGATCAGATCCATAACTTCGCCCACAACAATGAATGGCTGACGCGAAACCTTATGAATCTCGGCCGTATTCACGACGCCCTTGATCTCGCCAAGAATATGACCGAACTGCCGCGCCACCCAAAATACAACACGCTGGCCAAGAGCGGCTCCGCCAAATATGGGCGGCAGCGCCTGTTCACGATCCTGACGCGCTTCGAGATGTGGGACGAGATTCTTGAGCTCGAAAAGACAACGGCGTACATCGAAACGAGTGACCTCAATAAGGAAAAGCTCAACCGCCTGCGCCTGCTGGGGCGCGCAACGTTCGGTAGCAACGATATCGACGCTGGCGATGTTATTATTGCGGAGCTGAAGGCCTTGCAAATCGCGGTTTCCAAGGGTGAGGCCGATAAGCGCAAGAAGGCGGCAGATGAAGCGGCCGAGAAGAAGGCTGAAGAGGCGAAGAAGAACGCCGATAAGCCGGATGAGAAAGCGAAAAAGGCTGAGGGTGAGGCTGAGGCCGCCAAGAACGATGACAAGAAGGCGCCCGCGAAGCCAAAGAAGACCGCTGACGAAAAGCACGCTGACATGATCCTGAACGAGCTGATGCTGGCCCGCGCACTGGCCACCGGCGGCAGCAAGGAGGCGCTTGCCAACAAGGAGATCAAGACCGGCGGCGTCGACAAGGTTCTGCTTCAGCATATGTATCTTGCCAGCGGCGACGTTGAGAAGGTCCTGTCGGAGTCCAAGAAAGAAGCCGACCGCCGCAAGGGCGAGGTCCTTCCGCTTGCGTTGCGTGTGCACTTCCTTTACTCGGCTGATAAGAAAGACGAGGCGAAGGAGACATTCACGACGCTCCGTGACATCTCCGAGGACATCGATCTGGACGTCCCTGTTTTTGCCCGACTGGCGGCGATTGCTGATGCCTTTGACATGCCCCAGGACTGGCGCCTAAAGCGAACGCCGCCTGACGACATCCGCAAGCGCCCGTCACTGGCCAGCCTCGGTCCCTTTCGCTGGCGCCCGTCGAAGGCCGCAACATGGAAATTACCTGATCACAATGGCAAGAAGGTCAGCTTGTCACGACTGACGGACAAGCAGGACGTCCTTGTTATTTTCTATCTCGGCGCCGACTGCCTGCATTGCGTCGAGCAGCTCAATGCCTTCGCCCCGAAAGTGGACGCCTACGAAGACGCCGGTATCAAAATAGTCGCCATCAGCCTCGAAGACATTGAGGGTTTAAAGGCGTCGGTCAGCAGCTACTCGGACGACGGCACGTTCCCGTTCATGTTGCTGTCGGACGAATCGCTGAAGGTGTTCAAGCAGTATCGGGCTTTTGATGACTTCGAGAACATGGCGCTGCACGGCACCTTCCTGATCGATAAACGCGGCTACGTGCGCTGGCAAGACATCAGCTATGATCCTTTCACCAAGCCCGACTTTCTTCTGGACGAATGCAAGCGCCTGCTGGCCCAGCCCAGCGATATGGTCTACGGCGACGACGCCAGGCGTCGGCATCATAAAAAACGTTCTGGAAGACGTTGAGCAGGAGAGGGGTCCGTGGGGGGCGACACTCCGTGCTGCTTCTTTGCTCTGGATTTGCGGTTACCGTGACACGCATCGACCAAGCGTGACGGTTACGTAAAAAGGGCGCCTTATTTGGCGTTAAGCTCTTTGATCCAAACATTGCGAAAGCGCACATCCTGACCGTGCTCCTGCAGTTTGAGACCTTCAGAACTTGGGCCGACCTTGACACCGCCGTTGGCGTGTTTGATGGGCACATTGTCGTGAACCATTACGCCGTTCCACCACACGGTTGCGTGCGCGTGCTCTAAGGGTTTGTCACCGTCCCAACGTGCAGCGGTGAAAATGAAATGATAGGCATGCCATTCACCGTTCGGGCGCCAAGCGTTTACGTCCGGCACGCGGTCCATGCAGAACGCACCAATGCCATGGAGGCCGATTTTCCAGTTGTACGGATCGTCGATATTCTTGCCCTTGGGCGATTCGATTTGGAGCTCGTATCGATTCTGAAGATACACGCCGCTGTTCGCATAGCCCTCAGGCTTATCGTCGCCGCGCTTGCCCAGCATGATAAACTCAACGTGCCCTTCGAAGTCCGTGTATTTCTTTTTGGTCACCAAGTCGTGCGTGGCCCAGCGCTTACCGCCGTTGGTCATCAGCACCTTGCCGCTGCCGGTGGGATTGTCGACCAATGACCAGGTAATGGGCATTTCCGGTTTCGGCCACATTTCCCAATTCGTATCGACGGATTCTTGCGTACCGTCAAAAGGGGCGTCTGCGCCCTTCGGAACCGTGGTGCCCACGTCTTTCGTTTTATCGTAACCCGGTTTTGCCTCCGGCGTGGTGTCCGCCTGTGACGCCATCGAATGGATGAACGTGAATACTGCGAGAACGCCAATGATGCATGTTGTTTTTTGTGATTTCATGCCGTGTATCATCAGTCGAGTGCTCGTGCGTGACAAGGCCAAAGACA
>JAPKCZ010000363.1 GCA_028822745.1 Kiritimatiellia bacterium
AGATCGAAACCAGGAGAAGCTAAGGGCCGCGGGCGATCTGGACACATTCCTGGTCGTCGACGAAGAGCGAAAGCGCTTCATCGAAAAACAGACCATTCCGGCGCAAGAAGGCGCCGAAGGCCACGCGATCATAATGCGGATCGCCTTAGACTACCACACGGCTCTGGTACGGACAAAGAACAGCTACATGGTACGGCAGCGCAACGTCGCCATCAAGTATCACGCAGCGCTAGAGGTTCTGATCAAAGACTTAATGCGACGCGATCAAATTGAGGCCGCCAAGCTGGCCTTAGCCGAAGTCGAGCGAGCCAAATTCATTGCCGATGCGCTCGGCATGGACCTGAAGTCCCTGCAACCCAAACAGACATCACCTCCGTCGCCTTCACCAGATGACGCAGACACCTTCGACGGGCATCGCTACAAAATTCTATCAGGAAAGACGTGGAAGGAAGCCAAGCGCTTCGCAGAACAACAAGGCGGTCATCTCGCGGTGGTTTCCTCTCAACGCGAACACGCCTTTCTCGTTTCACTACTTAAGAAAGCGGATGTCAAAATCGCACGAATTGGACACACGGACGCTCGCAGGGAAGGCCACTGGGAAGGCGTCACGGGCGAAAAGAACATCTACTTAAAATGGGGGGCCGGCGAACCCAAGGGGCCACTAAGAGATATGGAACGCGACGTGGCGGGCCTTTTGAGCAACGGAACCATGGCTTCCCAGCCCGGGCTCCACGGCGGCACGTTCATCGTCGAATGGCCAAACTGAGTAACACGTGTAGCGCCATTCTGGCCTGTCCCGAATGCTACTACTTTAAGCCATCCGTGCATGGTTACTACGCACTGTTAAGAATTTCACAGAAGGACACGAAGGAAAGAACCGGTGGGCTCCGCCGGCAGCAGTGGGTGAACCCACTGGTTACGTGAGGAAAATCACACGCGGACGCTCCGACGGGTTCCTCTACTCCGACCAACTGATTGACGAGTCGAGTTCTGAAGAACGCTGCACTAACTTCTCAATATTCCTGAGTCTGCAATTGACAGAATCTCTTTTGGGAGATCTTGGCGATACGATCGTCCTTAATCCCGACGTTACGTACGCCATCAGAGGGCGTTATGAGACCCATCACAGAAAGGCGGGGTTTTTGTGCGTTTGCAGCCACACCAGGCTACGGTCTTCTTCTCTTCGCTGGTGGTCATCACCGGCGTGAACGCTGATCCCTTATGGGACCCATCGCAGAAAGGCTGTGATGCCGATTTCCCGCACGCACACCATGCGTACGTTCCGGGTTCTGTTTCCTGAACATAAGGGGACTTCTGGGGTATTTCGGCTTCGCTCATTGGATAATCTCCCTTTTGATTTACACTTACAGAACGTAGTCAGAGCCCATACGTATTACATCTCGCCTGGGCCAAAGCCATCGTATCTCACGAATTCCTAACGTCGCTAGCCTGATCGTAAAGGAATTGTGATTCAGGAAAAAGCACTAAGGGTCTCATGATTAAAACTTTTCGAGGCATCACGTCTATCCCCATTCGAGGGCTGATGTCACTCTGCCCTGTCAACGCCGCGGGTGGGAAGGTTTTTTGACCTGGTGACCAATGACCCGGTGACGCCGAGGGTTGACGCGGTGACCGGGTGACTAGGCTGAGAGCCTTGGGCTCCCTGGGCACGTCGGGGTCATCCGGGAATGACTCAGCCCGGCAGACAAAGGTAAAGATTAAGGCAGAGACGAGGATACCTCCGCCCTAATCTCTGCCCTGATTGCTTAAAGTTCGTATTGCGGCACCTTCATCCACTCGCCGTCTTTCAGGGCCGATTTGTGCGCGATCACCCCTCCCAGGGTCATGTTCAGAGCATCCCCCACAGGCACGATAGGCGTCTTATCCAGCAGGATGGATTCGATAAAATTGTTCGTCAATTGCCCATGAGAACCGCCATGACCTCCGCCTCCGACACTTGGTGGCAGTGACGGACGCTGTCCCTTGATCGCATTGCTGCGAGCTTTCTGACCGTAGACCCGACCCTTTTCACCATGGGCATTTTTCATGTCCCAGCTACCCGCCATCCGAGAAATACCGCCTTCATTGGTCTTGAGCATTGCCACTTCCGTGCCAAAGGGGTTCTTGTGCTGATTATTGCCTCCATTGTATTCGGCGTAGAGGCCGGTCGTGCCCAGCCCAGATACGTCGGTGAAGCGGCCACCGGTGATCGAAACGTAGTATGCCATGGCATGGGTCGGGTACCACATCGGCGGGAGAGCCTTTCGCCAGCCGTCGTGATCAATTTTGCCATTCTTGGGATTGTAGCCAGGCAGGCCCTTCGGCCCGAAGTCATGGTAGTATTCGCCTTCGGAATAAATGACCTTACCAATGGCGCCTGCTTGATACTGCTGACGCACCATGTAGAGGTCCGAATGAAACGCGGACGTCTCATTCATCATGTACTTCATGCCGCTCTTCTTGACAGCATTAAATAGCGCTTCCGCTTGACCTTCCGCCTCAAACCCAAACACGGCAGGCACCGCAGAGACGACATGTTTGCCATGATTCAGGGCCATGGTCGCCAGGCGGGCATGGCTCGGCGCATCGGTCGCAATGTAGACCGCCTCAATACGCCTGTCTTTGATCATCTCCTCACAGGACGGGTAGGTCTTCTTGGCCCCTACGGCCTTGGCCAAACCGGCACAGCGCCCAGGATCGAGATCCGTGGCGGCCACCACCTCGACATTGGGGTGGTTCTGATAAAAAAAGGCCCCGCCGAATTTGCAGAGGCCGTATCCGGCGATCCCAACGCGGATCTTGCGATCTGATACCTGCTGCCAACCTTTCGCTGCATTCGCATTGGTCTGATTCTTTTCAAAACCAGGGATGACGTTGCCATCCGCATCTCTTGGCAGGTCAGCCGCACTCAATGAGTGCGTCATCGAAAACGTGCCCAATGCAGCAGCACCGACACCCACGGTTTTCATAAAGTCACGACGGCCCAGCTCTAGTTCATTCTCATCTTGCATCTTGTGTTTCCTTTCGGCACTCAAATCTAACCTTATCACGCATCAACGGCCAGACACAACCCTAGGTCCTTTGCCGCCCAACGGACTACCCCCTTTTGCGCACAAGTTCTTTCCTGTTTGCGCACGGGCGGTTATGCGATTAGCGTCTCAAAAACTTTGCCCGTTTCTTTGCCTTTTGTTCCTTGAAGTACCCCAACATTCCCCTATATTCCAAACCAATGGGCAGGAGGATTTCTGCTTGAGGAACTACTCGAAAAAGGCAATAAAAAGGGGCCTTTCTGTTTCCAGAAAGGCCCCGAAAATGGTAGCGGGGTTGGGATTTGAACCCAAGACCTTCAGGTTATGAGCCTGACGAGCTACCAGACTGCTCCACCCCGCAATATGCGTTATGTGTATCTGACACAACT
>JAPKCZ010000364.1 GCA_028822745.1 Kiritimatiellia bacterium
CATTGAAGCAACTTCGCCGAAAACCGGAAGTTGCCAAAACGCCGGTGGTCATGTTGACGGCCAAAGGCGAGTCGCGTTCCATTTTTAAGGCACAGGATCTGGGATCGACCGACTATCTCATCAAGCCGTGCGACTCCAAAGAACTGCTGGAAACCGTCGCCAAATACGCCTAAGTCCCAAACCCAAAACCAGGGGGGGACGCGCTGAATATTCTTACGGCATACCTGATGATCGCCCTGCTTGTCTGTGTGGGGTGTGACAGGCGGGAATCAGCGCGTTGTGGATTTACCCAGGTGATTGGCACGTTCGGCCACACGTCGGGACGCTTTAACCGCCCGCGTCATTTTGCTGTGCCGCCAGCCAGTCGAGGCCTCCGGTAATGGCGACATCAACGCGCTTGCGTAGCGCGGCATCAAGGTCGTCGGCGAGGCCATCTGGGGCAGCAGAAAGGAGCACGAGTAGAACAAGCAGTTGGGGTATCCATCGCATGGTGTCAGCTCCTTGTCGTCGAGTATTGGATGTCGTGGCGTACGGATTTGCGTGACGTGTAAAAGGCTAGCGGATTAGGGGTCCGGGCGGAAGCCCGAATTCGTTATGCCTCATTCGGTCAGTTTGAACTTGCGCGGCTCAGTCCGCGAAGCCTATCGTGGGGAGCTCAGCAACATTGGGAGGGAGCGCGACACATGTCCGACATCTTACTCGTAAAGCACCCGCTGATTGACCATTCATTGTCGATTCTGCGTGATCGTGAAACCGATACCAGCTGTTTCCGGCGTCATGCGGGCATCGTCTCTCAAATTCTCATCGTTGAAGCGACGCGCTGCTTGCGCACCCGTGCTAGAACGATCCAGACCCCATTGACCTCATGCGAAGGTGCTGCCCTCGACCAAAAGACGGTCGTTGTACCCGTGTTACGCGCAGGGCTGGCCATGTTAATGACGATTCAGGATTTTCTGCCCGATGCAGGCGTTGGGTTTGTCGGCCTAGAACGCGATGAAGAGACCGCTGTCGCACGCGAGTATTATCAAAAGCTGCCAGAGATCGCGCCGGACGATCAGGTTCTGGTGCTCGACCCGATGTTGGCGACGGGCGGATCATTGGATGATACGGTGACGATCCTGCTGAAGAAAAATCCCGGTAGTATCACACTTGTCTGCGTTCTGGCCGCCCCCGAAGGTATTGCTCGTATTCAGGATCGTTATCCAGGGATTAAGATCATCACGGCAGCCATCGACGATCACTTGAACGAGAAAAAATATATTATTCCAGGACTCGGGGATTTTGGTGATCGTTACTTCGGCACGTGATCGAATTCGGCTCGCTGCTCTCCGGTTACAAACCTCGTCACGTTTTATAGTCGACAGCAATTGATCTGCGCCTGAAGAATGGTGCCGATCTAAAAACCAATCAGGAGATAGAATATGACAGGTACTCTAATTACCGTCGCGGTGGTGGTCGTCGTCGCTTTGATGATCGTCGGCATTTACAACAAGCTGGTGAGTCTGCGCAACCAGTTTAAAAATGCGTTCGCACAAATTGACGTACAGCTCAAGCGACGGTATGACCTTATTCCCAATCTTGTAAATACGGCCAAAGGGTATATGGCGCACGAGAAAGATACGCTCGAAGCCGTGATTCAGGCCCGCAATCAAGCCTCGTCGGCGAGTCAGGCCGCAGCGGCGAACCCTGACAATGCGGCCGCAATGCAGAGCCTTCTTGGCGCCGAGTCTGCCCTGTCCGGGGCCATGAGCAAGCTTCTTGTTACGGTGGAGCGCTATCCTGATCTTAAGGCCAACGAAAGCATGTCGCAACTCATGGAGGAGTTAACCTCGACGGAGAACAAAGTCGCTTTTGCCCGTCAGGCCTATAACGATTCGGTGATGACGTACAACACGGCCCGCGAGACCTTCCCCAACGTGCTTATCGCGGGTCCTTTTGGTTTCCAGGCAGCCGTTTTGTTCGAAATTCAGGATGAGGCCGAGCGCGTCGCGCCGTCCGTCTCGTTTGAGTGAGTCGCTGTGTCTCCGTGCCATCAACGGACTAGGTGAACGATGAATTTCTTTCAAAGTCAGGAACACGCGCGGCGTCAAACGGCGCAGCTGGTTGTTTACTATGCCCTCGCTGTCGTCCTGATCATCGCAGGCGTGTATATGGCGATTGCGCTGACCTTTATTGGGGTTTCGTCCCAAGCGCAACATGCAACGGCCGAGGCCCCGCGCCTGTGGAACGGCGAATTGGCCTTGGGTGTCACGATCGGCACACTTCTTATCGTCCTGATGGGGTCCGTATTTAAAGTGATTCAGCTCGGCAAGGGGGGCGCCGCGGTGGCCGAGTCCCTGGGGGCGAGGGAAGTCAATCCGTCCACCACAAATAAGGACGAACGCAAGCTGCGCAACATTGTTGAAGAAATGTCGATTGCCTCCGGGGTGCCCATGCCGCGGATCTTCGTCATGGACAACGAAGACGGCATCAACGCTTTTGCGGCAGGCTTCTCCATTGATCAGGCGGTTGTCGCCGTAACGAGCGGCTGCATCCAGCAATTGACGCGTGATGAACTTCAGGGGGTCATCGCGCACGAATTCAGTCACATCCTCAATGGCGACATGCGTTTGAACATCCGGCTTATGGGCGTGCTCAACGGCATTTTAATCATAGGAATGCTGGGCTATTTCGTCATGCGCATGACCTTGGGTGGCGGACGTTCTTCTCGCTCGGACAAGAAGGGCGGGGCGATTCCCATCGCCGTCATGGGCCTGATCATTATGGCCGTGGGTTACATTGGTGTTCTCTTTGGAAAGCTGATCAAAGCTGCCGTGTCACGTCAGCGCGAATTTCTTGCAGACGCCTCCGCGGTGCAATTCACGCGTAATCCGGATGGTATCGCGAACGCCTTGAAAAAGATCGGTGGGTTTGATGATGGGTCACGCGTTCAGCACGCAAAAGCCGAACAAGCATCACATTTCTTTTTTGCAAATGGGGTGCGGCAGAGTTTTGTTGGCCTTTTCGCCACACACCCACCTCTGGAGGAACGCATTCGACGTGTTGACCCAGCATTTGACGGCGAGTTGAAGGCGAACGAGCGTGATGCGGCGCCAGCAGCTTCCGCACATGAAGGACTGTCAGGATTTGCGGGCGCCTCAGCGACACCCGAACGCATCGCGGTGTCTGCCGAACAGGTCGTCGATCGCATCGGCACCCCCACGCCGGAACATGTTGCCTATGCACGGCGTCTATTGGATGAACTGCCTGCCTCATTGGTTGACGCCGCGCATGAAGACTTTGGGTCACGCGCGGTCGTGTACGCACTGCTGCTGGACCGTCGCGATGCTATTCAAAGCGCGCAGTTGACGGCTCTGCAGGCTTCCGCCGATGCCGACGTGTTCGCCGAAGTCGAACGCCTACGCGAAGC
>JAPKCZ010000365.1 GCA_028822745.1 Kiritimatiellia bacterium
CCGCGTGCCACCGGCGTTGCGTCTTCCCCCGGGGTCAGCGCCGTTCAACCGGAAAAAGCTGTGATAGATGCCACTGGCGGCTGGGTAATAGATAAAAAGACCGATGGTTATCAGCGTAGGAATCACGAACAGGTAGATCTGCCAGTGATACCGAACGTGCTTCCATCGAATACGATTAGCGGACACCGGCAGATGCCTCCTTACGCAAGCGCGCCTTCACCTTGGCCAAAACCTTATCGGAATACGCATACGGGTCGGTCGGCGGCAATTCAAGCTCGCCAGTGGCAAATTTTAGTTGCCGAAGATGATGAATCTCGGGGGTCAACTGGCGATCCGTCGTCAGTGCACGATAACGAATCCACTGCGACGCTGCATCGTCGCCGTCCGCAGTCAACGCCGCTGCGCGTATGCCCGTCAGGAACTGCTCTGTTTTGTGCATGGCCCGCCGCCAGTCATCTTGCTGCTCGAGAAAGTCCGCCAGACCGCGCGCTTTGTAAAATGGCTCAAATTGATTTTGCAGTTCTGCATAGTCGATTTTTCTCACCTGAAAGTTCGCAAACGTCTGCGTCCACTTCAACCAGGTCTCACCACCTAGGCTGGTAGGATTGAAACAGCCATACACACCTGTCAGGTGTGGCTCAAACCCTTTGAGAAAGCTTGGGATCGCGGCATCGCGCACACTCGGAATCCAGCCGATAATCTCATTAAGTTCTTCGTTCTTCTTCTGCGCAGCCATGAAGAGTAGAAAATCTTTGGCCACGTCGGGGTGTTTGCAGGTGCGCGTGACGGCGAAAGGAAAGCCACCCAGAATACGCTCATAATTGGATCCGTAGAGAATGTCGCCATAGACGGGGTCATCCTGTGTCGGCATGGGATAGTCCATCACCCCAACCTCGAACGTGCCTTCGGCCTGTTCAAGCAGGCTGCGCGCATCCCATGTGCCGGTCGTCATGAAAACAGCCCGCTTCTGCGCGAACAGAAACACCGCTTCGTCACGCGACAAGCCCGTATACCCCGTCTGGAAATGATCGGTGATCTCGCGAAACATCTGGAAGCGCCCCGCGATAGCGGGATGGTCAAACGAAAGTCGCCCCGTTTTGAATGCGACAAACTGTTCGGCATTGTCCACGAAACCGTCGCGATTGAAATCGGCGACGAACTTAACGGAATACGTCAGAGGGTCGAACATGGGTCCCTCCCACATGCCGATGTGGTATCGCGATCCCGCGATGGCGATATAGGGCTGCCCGCGCTCGCCGGTTTGCTCCCCAATCGTTTCGCAGACATCCAGGAAAGCACGGTAATCCATTGGCGGTTTTTCAAGTCCGGTCAATTCACGCAGCAGGTCACGGTTGTAGAAAATACGCACGCCGAACTGCGAGAGCGGCATGCTCATGTACTCCTGCATTTCCTCCACATAAGTGCCGCGCATGGCATCCTTAAACGTCGCGCGAAGCGGGACGCCCTCCAGCGTCGTGCCGTCGTTGTACGGGTTCGGGCGGCTCACCATGGGGGTCAACGGTATGAAGTAGCGGTTATAGTACTGCACCCATAAGTGGTACGGCATCGACCCCAGCCCAACCTCAATCAGATCAGGCGCCGTCCCGCCCATCAACTGGGTGGTCAGCCACTGTGCATAAACACTCTCAGGGATAGCATCCTGGATAATCTTTACCGGGGGTAACCCACGCGCAACGCGCTCAACGCTGTAGTCGCTCACCATCTGGTTAAGCGCATCGCGAACACTGGCCTCAAGCTGCCAATGGCCTATGCGCAAAAGAATCTCAGCGCCGGAACGTTCTTCGACGCGTGTCGTGACAATGGTCACTGCCGACCACACGTAAAAACTGATCACCGCCAGAATAGCAAAATATTTGCGGATAAACGGAATAACGGCCATCACGGCGTCTCCCCAATTTCGGCGCGCAAACGCGTCTCGAGTGCATCCATGCGATCAAGCGATAGATGCGCCGGAAAGGCGCGCACATCAGCCGGGTATTCCTCGATCAATTGGTGATAGAAACGGCGCGCTGTTTCAAAATCGCCAGCCTGAAACTCGGCCGTGGTCGCAAGCTTCCAATAGCGCGACGCGTAGTCATAAAACGGATCGGTTGGGTCGCGCTCCATCGTCTCAAGCGCCTTGAGCGCGTGCGTCAGTTGCGCGTCGCCGTCATCCAACTGCTCGCAGGCGAGCGCTGCCAGCGCATGAGCGCCACTACAGAAGGTCGACGTCGGGTTTTCCGTGATAAACCGCTCAAGCCCCTCACGCGCCTTAGCCGCAGACCCAGGCTGCGTCTCTGCGAGGTAGGTGCTGTAAAAATAGACCGTGGCCTCTTCGGCAGCCAGACTCTCGTCGAAGGGTTGCATCACACGGGTTAGGTATGCCGCGCGAACGGCGTCATAGTCAGGCACGTCACCGACAGGAACCAAGTGCACCATACGCGCCAGGGCCAGCGCGGCCCACGGCGCCAGAGCGTGACTGGCATCGTCTGCGAGAATTTGGTCGTAAAGCTTCGACGCGCGTCCCTTGTCCTGCTCGGACACGGGCAAGCGCAGATTCCACACCGTCGCGAGGCCAAACAGAAAATCGGTACGTGATGGCTCTCCCGCCGACAGCGCATCCAAGCCTTGCCGAAAGGACAGCGCAGCGCTCCTGAATTCGCCCAGGCGGTACTTATCCCAGCCGGCCTTGAGCACATCAGAAGAGGATCCGACCACGGACGTCTCGCGCGTGCAGCCAACAAGCATGCTGCTGATGCAAAGCAGCAGGACGGTGATGCGTTTGATGCCGGTCACATCTGTAGACAATTTCGTCATTCCGGAAGACCTCTAATCGACGACGGCTCCACATCACATATATTCGGAGACAGAAAATTCAGCCTACAGCATTCCCTCACCAACTTGCCAGAACTGTATGCAGGCACGGTTCGTTGCCAGTGCGGGACACACAAACGCTATGTGAGGTCGCCGCGCCACAAGCGCTGCATTTCTTCGCAGGTCGCCAGTAGGTCATCCAGCGTGCCCTCGGCCTCAACGCGGCCATCTTTCAGCACAATGATGTGATCGGCGCGGCGCAAAACGGGTTTGCGATGGGACGACACAAGGTACGTTCGCGTGGCGCGATCAAAAAGGCGATCCCACATCGTGGCCTCAGTATGCACATCCAGCGCGCTGGAGAGATCATCGAAGACGCAAAGTTCAGGATTGCGGACGAGCATGCGCGCTGCGGCAGTGCGCAAGTTCTGTCCACCCGAGAGCTTGACGCCGCGTGGCCCAATCATGGTGTCGGTGCCTTCGTCCATACTGTTCACGTCAGGCCCCATCACCACCAAGCCCAGCGCCGCTTCAAGCTCGTCGGGCGACACAGGATGGCCCATGTGAATGTTGTTGCTCAAACTATCACTGA
>JAPKCZ010000366.1 GCA_028822745.1 Kiritimatiellia bacterium
CGGCACGGCAGGTTCCTCAGCCTCCTACTTCCCGTAGATCAGCGTGCCGGGGGTGGAGCCGCCGCCGCCTGCGGCCGAAACAAGCCGTATCTCCGCGAGCCCGGTGATGGTCTCGCCGTTAATAGAATAAATGCTTAAACTCGTCGCAAGTGTTAGGAGATCGTCTGTCACTCCCGCGCCGGTGAAGTCGAACCGACCAAAACCCGGTCCGGGGTTCTGGTCTGGGGCTGCTGAGTAGTATAATCCATTCCATGGGGCGGCGGTGTTGGACCAAGAGTTGGCGCCATCACTAAGAGTGAAGACAAGGTTCCGAGTCCTGTCGTATCCACCGCTACCGCCACCTCCGGTTGTGCCCCATACATCGATGAAAGCCAATGACTCCCCGACCGGAATGGAATCGATATCGGCTGAAAATACTTCGCCGCCATCGGAAAGCCACAGATAGGTCCCGCCAGTGCCAGGTCCTTGGATTGGTTGTGCGGTATTTGGGGAAGCATCTGGGTCGTAGGCCAATGCTGTGAATGGGTCATTTATCACTCTCACAACCGGATATGCGCCACTAAGACTGGGGCCGGTAGGGTTGGTGAGGGTGATGGTCGTTGCCGCCTGTGCCGCCGGCGCCAGTGCGAGAACCAATCCCACAACCGCTATCAATGTCATCATCTTTTTCATCGTCTTCATCTTACTTCTCCATTTCCGCCCCATGCGGGGCAACCATCCCGTTCTGTTTTCTTACACATGGCATGCACTCATTGCATACAACACCGCCCGCTCACGCGAACTAGCGGTCAAGTCCGTCTTCGCTTCGCAAGCTCAGCTTCGTCGCGACAAATCCGTCAATAAAGATGGCCCTCCTTGCGTTGTGGATTGAAGATACCTGTGAGTAAAGAGAGAGAGGGAGAGTGTGTGTGGGTGTGTGGGTGCTGGGTGCTGGATTCGGGATGATGCAGCCCTAATCTTTGCCTTAATCTTTACCCTCGTCTCTTGCAGGGGAAGACAAAGGGAAAGATTAGGGTAAAGACGAAGGGGAGAGGTGTTCTGCGCCCCACTCATCGCCGCGCTTCCCGTCCCCGGGACGGGATCAGCCGAGCATGGCAGAGAGAGAGCTGGAAGTGTGCCAGTGTCGGCCAGCGTGCGATTTGCTATGCTGTTTGAATAGTTCACGAATCACCTCCCAAAGGTTAGCGCATGACTCTCGTTTCCAATCGGACGTAAACACTATACACCCAACAGCCAAATCTGTCACTTGACCATTCCGACTAAACATTTGACATTTTCGACCATGGGCAATAGAGTCTGGCCATGCTGGTAAGAACAAGACTCGGTGATCCGTACGGGACCATACCGGCCCGCATCGAGGCCTTTCCGGTCTGGTCGTTCCTTGGCTGCGTGGCCGGGCGGGACAACCACCTCCGCATCCGCCCTCATCAGACCACATAACGACAACTACTCATGTCGAAGTGTAATTGTCGTCGGTGCGTGTTTGTAATTGTCGTTGACCACTGACCAGGAAGCCGCTGATCACAGGGCTGGCCACACGTTCACGCCGCCTGCAGGCCATGCTCGAACACGTGGACGCGCTTCAACCAGAGCAGCAAGGAGTTCGAACCGTGGTACAAGCAGGGCGCCAAAGGCTCTTTGAACTCAAACCGAATGTCTGGGCCTCACTGTCTTGCTTGCCCTCCAATCACATTGCTGGCCACGGTCAGGAGCGTGATCTGGATTTCCCGTGGCAGGCTCCGCCAGTTTCCGGCAAGCCATGTCAGTTCGTGATCATCCGGGTCAATTTGGACTGATGATGAGGCAATCCGTCCCATATCCGTCCCACGGCGACCTGGGCGGGTTTTGCAATGCACTGATACAGAGCTACTTACGTATATTCCGTCGAGCCCTCTCCGGGGTACCAGCCTACGCTCGCGGGGCTCGCTACGGCTGGCAAGCCAGCTTTTTTTGGGGCTTCGGCTGGCAAGCCATCTTTTTGGGGGCGGGATGATTACGGTTTATGTACTCCAAGGTCTTGAGAACGGCAGGGATTGCTTGAACCAGTACCACGTAGAGCAGAAAGTGCTGCATGCTTTTCGATGCTGTGATTGACCAGGTAATCGTCACTGCCCAGATGATGGCAAACAGGCACGGGATCCCGATAAGGATGCCCCAAGAAACGGAACCACCTTTGTTGACAGCCCACGCCCTGTTGCGGGTCTTCCGCAAGGCGACGGGCCAGACCCCGCGGCGGTTTCGTGCCTCGCCTAATCCAGCAGCCCCTTGAGCAGGCCGGTGGGCAGGGGGGCAGGGCGTTGGCAGGTGCTTTCAAGAGCGATGTGTTGGCCCTGCTCCGATGCATCGTGGAAACCGTGCATGATATCGAGGACGTGGTAGGCCAGTTCACCCGAGGCACGGTGCGGGCGGTTGCCGGCAATAGCCGCGGCCATGTCGGCTGGCCCGATACCGCGTGCGTTCTCCTCGTAGCCATGCGTGAGCGGCACCTCGCTCCACGCCTTGGCACCCATCCGCTTCACCTTCGGCACGCCGCCAAAGCCGTTGGGGTCGGGTACGCTCAGGGAGCCTTCTGTGCCGAAGATCTCAATGCATGGGACCTGGGCGCCCCAGACGTCGAAGCTGGTGGTGATGGTGCCAATCGCGCCGCTGGCGAAATCCATGATGCCGGTGACGTGGGTTGGGATCTCAACGGCCACCTTCTGTCCATACTTCTTCGCACTTGTGATCGTCCGTTCCGGGAAGCTGATTCGGGCCGATCCCGTGACGCGCTTGACCGGTCCCAGCAGGGAGACGAGCGCCGTCACATAGTAGGGCCCCATGTCAAACATGGGGCCGCCGCCGACCTGGTAGTAGAACTCCGGATCGGGATGCCAGGACTCGTGGCCGTGGCAGAACATGAAGGCCTGGGCGCCGATCGGATCGCCGATCCAACCATCATCGATCAGTTTGCGGCAGGTCTGAATGCCCCCGCCCATAAAGGTGTCCGGAGCACTGCCGACACGCACGCCCTTGGCGTCTGCTGCGGCGAGGAGCTGACGGCCCTCGTCGCGTGTGAGGACCACCGGCTTCTCATTGTGAACACTCTTGCCCGCCTCGATCGCCTGCATGGCGACGGGGAAGTGGCCCTGTGGGGTGGTCAGGTTCACGATGAGTTCGATCGCGGGGTCGGCCAGGATCTCCTCGAGCGTGGCCGCCTTGACTGAGGGGTACTCTTTTAGCTTGGAGGCGACGCGCTCCGGATCCAGATCCGCACAAGCTTTAACCTCTACATTTTCAAACACCGTGCAGAGGTTCTTGAAGTAGATCTCGCTGATGTTTCCGCATCCGACAATTGCAATAGGTGTCTTTTTCATTCCATGTTCCTCTTTAATGTCGCGTTGGCCGAGACGGCCAACGCGACAGG
>JAPKCZ010000367.1 GCA_028822745.1 Kiritimatiellia bacterium
ACGAACGTTATCAGGCGCTCATCGGAAAGATGATCGATCTGCCGCTTGTGGGTCGTCAGATTCCCATTGTCGCCGATACGTTCGTAGACCCAGCCTTCGGCACCGGGTGTGTGAAGGTTACGCCTGCGCATGACCCTAACGATTTCGCCATGGGTGAGCGCCACCAATTACCCTTCATCAACATCATGAATGCGGATGCATCCATGAATGACAGTGTTCCGGAAGCCTATCAGGGGCTTTCGCGTGAAAAGGCACGTACACAGGTCGTCGCTGACTTGGACGCGGCGGGTCTTTTGGAGAAGGCCGACAAATATAAAAACAGCATCGGCTATTCGCAGCGTGGCAACGTTCCCATTGAGTTCTATATGTCCGAGCAGTGGTTCATGAAAATGGACACGCTGGCCAAACCGGCTCTGGAAGCCGTTCATGACGGGCGTGTTCGCATTCATCCAGAACATTGGGTGAAAACCTATGAGCATTGGATGGAAAACATCCAGGACTGGTGTATCAGTCGGCAGCTTTGGTGGGGACAGCGTATCCCTGTGTGGTACAAAAAGGGCGCTGATCGAAACGATCCTGAAATGCGCCACGTGTCCATCGAAGGTCCAGACGATCCGGAGAATTGGGAACAAGATCCTGATGTGTTGGATACGTGGGCCAGTTCGTGGCTGTGGCCCTTCGCGGTGCATGACTGGCCTGCAGACACAGCAGCCTTGAAAACGTTTTACCCCTCGCAGGCGCTGGTTACCGGTCCCGATATCCTCTTTTTCTGGGTTGCTCGCATGGTTATGGCCGGGCTCGAGTTTACGGGCGAAGTGCCATTCTCTGATGTGATCCTGCACGGCATCGTTCGCGATGGCAAAGGCGACAAGATGAGCAAGAGCTTGGGCAATTCAATCGACCCGCTTGTGGTTGTCGATGAATACAGTGCTGACGCGCTTCGCTTTACCTTGATGATGGTTACCGGTGTCGGACAAGACATTAAGCTGTCCGAGGACCAGTTCGAGCTTGGGCGTAACTTTGGCACTAAGCTCTGGAATGCCTGTCGCTTCATTCGCGAGGATGGTGATGGCGACGTCCGCATGCCGGATGCGCAGTTTGAGGCGTTGACCTTATCCGACCTTGGTGATGGACAGCTGACGTCTGACGACGTTCACATACTTGCCAAACTGAGTGAAGCCATTTGTGACTGCGACGTCGCGTTGACGAAATTTCGATTTAACGACTATGTCCAGGGCTTGTATGCCTATTTCTGGCACGCGTTCTGTGATTGGTACATTGAATACAGTAAGCCGGACCTGGAAGGGGATGATGCTTCCCGTAAGTACGTCGTGAGTGCTGTTATGCACTACGTCATGTCGACGCTGCTGCGTCTGCTGCATCCGGTCATGCCTTTCTTGACCGAGGAAATTTGGCACGAAATGCAATTTGGTGGCGATGACACGTTCGTCGCGCAGGCGTCATGGCCCGACGTGCTGTCCGACGAACGCAAGCAAGCGCTTGGTATTTCGGACGCTGTGATTGAATTTGTTGAGGCCAAGCACGAATTGATTCGTTCGGGCCGTGCACTGCGCGGCGACTACGATATCCCGGGCAGTCGCAAGGTGAGTTACATTCTGAAGCCTGGGGACGAGTCGATCGCTGAACAGCTTCGGGCTGACTCTGATTCGTTGGCACGGCTCCTAAACGCTGGGGAACTCAATATCGACGCGACGTGGACGCCGGATGGGGCGGTACCCAGCGGCGCGTGTAAATTGGGGCTGGTCTATATGCCTTTGGATGATCTGATTGATGTCGAAGCCGAACGCGCGCGGTTGACGGCCAAGCTAGAGGACGCACAAGCGAACCTCATGCGTACAGGTGCCAAATTGAACAACGAGAAGTTCATGGCGCGTGCACCAGCCGATGTTATCGAACGTCAGCGCAAGCTATGTCAGGGCATCGAGCAGGACTGTAACAAGTTCGAGAGTATGATCGCTGGCCTGCCGAGCTGAGTGTGCTGTTGGTCAGGTAGGTCGCGTCTGAGACGCGAATACAAACGCCCTAGCCTAGCGATTGTTGGCGCCGTCCGGAAGTATGCCGGGCAGGTTCAGTAGGTCCCTGGTTACTGCGCCCGCGCCGTTCGCCGGTTTTAACACTTTTAATAGGGGTGCAAAGCGCTTGTCCTGCCTGATGGTTCTCTCTGCCTCAGCACCACCTGCTTGACGGGCGCGTACGAGTGCTCTGGCGGCGACTTCTTTCTGGTTCATGGTGAAGGTGACATAGGCGAAATCCAGCCACGCTTTCCAGTCGGAAGGTTTCTGCTTCAGGTATTCTGAAAGACTTTGTGCCATACGCTTCGAGTTCTTGGCGTCGGCGTACATTTTGGCCATGTTTAGATGAAGGTCGGATGGCGCCGCTCCGCTTGGAATGGATGCGAGGCACTTGATCAAGGCCTTGTCCATAATGTCAAAGCGCTTTGCACGGTGGGCGAGGACGCCAGAATCATAATAGGCCTTTGAAGGCAGCTTCGGTGTCGCGATCAGTTGAGAAATGATCGTCATGGCGTGATCCACACGCTGGGCGGCGCGGTAGAGCTCGGCCAGTTTGATGGCCGATTGCACGTCGAGCGATCCGTCACGGCGTTTCTTTTCCAGGGCGAGGATGTCGCCATTCGTTTTCTGAATACGGTCCAGGTGATTGATGAACTCAGGGACGCGTCGATTGCCGGGATCGGCGCCGCCGAACTGGTACATAAGGTCTGTCGAATCTTCGAAGCGGCCCTGACGCATATACACTTCTTGCACGAGGCGGAAATTCGCTTCCGGGCTGAGTGAATAGAGAATGCGCGCTTCTTTAAAGGCGGTTTCGGACGCGCCAAGCTTTCCGCGATTCGCATAGAGCCCTGCGATCGCACTGCGCAATTTTGAAAATGATTTGCGGGCGACGATGTCTCGACGGAACTTTGGATTGCCGTGAAGGCGGCGCGTGTACCAATCCCAGAAAGTTAAGTCATTGCGAATCGTTTCAGCGGACAGCTTGGTTTTCCCCTGATTGATTTTCATGATCAGGCCATGGGGTGTCAGGAAGGGGTACATCCATCGAATGACATAGCTTTCTTCAACGTAGAAGTCGTGCTTGTGATTGTTGTAGTCGAATATCATGCGGGCTAAAATGCCATTGATTTCCATCACGCCGAGCGCACCGCTGACCTGGACGCGGCCGTTTTCGACTTTCAGATCGGCATGGGCCTTTCGAACGCCGCTCTGGACTTCCCTGACATAAATCTGGAACGCCTTGGCACTGTCCTGATGCGCCGGTATCCAGATCTGGTCGCCGTACAAGTCGCGCATGACGTTCATATACGTATTGTCAGCAAGGGCGTTCTGAGTAATTAGGAAGACGTCTTCGCGGACACGTGCG
>JAPKCZ010000368.1 GCA_028822745.1 Kiritimatiellia bacterium
GAAAAACCCATGGTTATGGTGCACATGTCCAGAGGACGACGGTCCTGGATTAGACGGTGTATCTAAGGGTGTTTTGAGGGATGTGGTATTTGACAGCTTCCGTCAATTTAAAGTACACTTTCCAGCTTGTGTAGCAAACAGTCGATTTAACAGGAGAACATCTTGCCCACATATGAATATGAATGTCAGAAATGCGGCCATCTATTCGAGCGCTTTCAAAACATGTCAGACGAACGCATCAAGACGTGTCCGGAGTGTCGCGGTAAAGTGAAGCGCCTTTTGGGAGCGGGAGCTGGAATTATTTTCAAAGGATCCGGCTTCTACGAGACGGATTACCGAAGTGACGGATACAAGTCAGATTCCAAGAAGGACAGCGCAAGCACGAGCGACGCGAAGCCTGCGAAGAAATCTACACCGGCGAAGAAGCCTTCAAAACCCAAGAAGGATAAGTAGGCGACGATGATTGTCTGTACAAATTGCGGGATTGATAATCCCCTGGGGCGGGTTTTTTGCGGCCAATGCGGCAATAAACTTGATACGTCCAACATTCGTCGCGAGACCCTGGCTGGTACACGTAAGCCAAACCTGCTTATTTATGTTTGGCGCCCGGCGCTTGGGTTGCTGGTGGCCGCCGTTCTGTTCACCTTTGCAATGAGCCTTATTCCGCCGAGCGCGGATAACGTACGCCCCGGAAAAAAGGACGATGCACAGAAGTTGGCGGAGCAATTGGAAACGCTAAAGGCTACGCCAATAGAGCAAACACGTGGCATTACACTTTCGGATCTTGAAATTAACGCCTATCTTCACCACGTCAAACGTAAAGCACTCGGCGTTGACAAGTTCAGCGCCGCCTCGCACAACGAGTGGATTCGTTTTCGTATCCATGATCGGATGTTTCGATTCGAGTTAGGCCCCATCAAAATTGCTCCCCGCGTTTGTTATACCTTTGATTGTATTCCCGTCAGCGGGAAGCTGCGTTTACGCCAAGTCTCAAAAGGGCGACTAAAGCTAGGTGGTTTTCTTCGCAATGGACCGACGCGTAAGTATCTGAAGAAACTTACGCAGGAAGCGGACTGGGATATTCTTTCGAGTTTGTCTGAAATTGAAGCACAGAACGGTCAGGTTCACCTTGTGGTGGATCGATAGGTGCCACGCCCGCCGCCTATGTTCGTGTCGATGCCGCTGATCGACACTCACGTGCCACGTGTGCCGCGCATATCGGGGAGCTGTTGTGAGAAGTCTTTGTGTTTTTCTGGTGAGCGCCTCCGTCCTTAGCGCACAAGAATTTCTTCCCGTCTCGCCTACGGTACGCGAATCAAGCCGCCCGTCTATGCGCAACATTCACGTCAGTTCGACGGACGCTGAAGCAAAACTGGTGCTGCTCAAATGGGCACGCCGCATGACGCGCAAAATCGAGACACGCCTCGGGCTGGAATCTGATCCCTGTGATCGAAACCTTCGGATTTATCTGAAGGAGATTTCGGAGCTTCCTGGGGCGAGCAGCCGTCAAGAAATCAGTTTTGGTGTTGCGCAGCAGTTCGTTTCACTGCAGCAGATTGACGATCTCGATAGAGATTTGGCGGATACCGCCCTGTGCCACGCCATTATCATGAGTTTTCTGAATGCACAGTGGACGCGCGACATGGGCACCAGCTACCGGGTTTGGGTTTCAGAACGGGTTCCGAACTTTGTGCCCAGCTGGCTGTGTCGCGGGCTTGCCCGTGGTTTACACACGACACTTCGCGCCGCGGATAGCGAGACCGTCTTAGAGGCCTATGCAGAGGGGCGTCTGCCGACCGTGGGGGCGTTTACAGATGCCGTGCTGGTCGATATTCGCGACTCCTTAGCGCAGGCGCAATTACTGGAGGCCATGAGCACATCGCTTGTGGAGTGGCTCCTGAGCTATCCTGAGCCTGAATTACGCACCCGTAGGTTGCTCACGCACCTGGCTAAAGGGAACGTTGTCGACGCCGAGTGGTTCGCGTCTGTCATCCCCGATTGTAATGCAGCGACCAGTGTTGACGCTGCTTGGGGCGCGTGGCTCAAGGGCGATACATTACGGCTACGGCGTCCGGGCACGACCCGCCTAAGTGATCTTCAAAAACTGGACGAGCTGGTTCAGGTGAATGTTGACGATTATGATCTGTTTCAGGAAAGCCATAAGAAGAAATTGCTGCCTCTGCGAACCGTGTTGAGCGCTGATTCACAACAGGAGTTACGCCGTTTCGTCATTGAACGCCAGCACGCATTACGTATTCTGTCTCTGGGGAAGGGCGATGTGCTGAATCAAGCCGTAAACGATTATTGTCAATTTTTGAAGCTCGTCAGCAAGGGCGAGGATGCTAAGGATTGCTTGGATGTGCTCTCGCAGGCCGCTGCTAAGCATGATAGGATTCGACGCACACTTTCTATTAAGAAGCGTTAGTATTCCGTCGCCTGTTGCCTCAGCGTGACACGTCGGGGTCGTGTGGGCATGTCCGTGAACTCGGAAGGAATATCGGTTTGAGCAAGAAGAAGACGATTGTTGGGCAGATTGCCGATGACGCCTTGGCTTTTACGGCTGGCGAAGACATTGGTTTGGATTTGAGGTTGGCTGAGGCCGACTGTCTCGGAACAGCTGCGCACGTGACCATGTTGTCACGAATGACGTCGAGTGCACTCGTCTCCACATCCGAGCGCGCCGCCGTTGTCAAAGGTCTCGTTGCCATTATGCGCCAGGCCCGTGCAGGTCGCTTTAAGATTCGACCGGCTGATCAGGATATTCATCTTGCGATCGAGCGTACACTTACGCAAACGCTAGGTGATGTCGGTAAACGCATTCATACCGGACGTAGTCGCAACGACCAGGTCGCTGTGGCGTTGCGCCTGTACGGCAAGCAGGAACTTTTCGGTCTGACGGATGAAATCGCCACGCTTGCAAAAACACTCGTGGCCTTCGGTTATCGACACCGCAAGTTACCCATGGTTGGGCGCACACATATGCAACCCGCCATGCCCAGCAGTGTCGGACTTTGGTCAACGGCATTTGCCGAAAGCTTGTTGGATGATCTGATCATGGTTGATGCTGCGCAGCAGTTTAACGATGTGTGCCCGCTGGGTGCGGCGGCCGGCTACGGTGTGCCGCTACCACTGGATCGTGAGCTCAGCGCCTCGCTGTTGGGCTTTTCGCGCGCGCATGGCAATACGATTTACGCCGTCGATTCGAGGGGCAAGTGTGAAGGTGTGATTTTGAGCGCCTGCGCGCAGGTCATGCTAACGCTTTCGCGCTTGGCTCAGGACATGATGCTGTATACCTTGCCCGAATTCGGGTATTTTTCGATCCCTGCCGAATACACAACAGGCAGCAGTATTATGCCTCAGAAACGAAATCCGGACGTTTTCGAGCTCGTCAGGGCG
>JAPKCZ010000369.1 GCA_028822745.1 Kiritimatiellia bacterium
CATTCACGTTCGACTATCCATTGTGGGAAGTTGGCAGATTTGAAGCAAAATGTTTCACCGTCGAATCAGATGGCGAAACGCTTGAGTGGCCTGAAGGTGACAATGTTGTCATCAAGGTAGAGCCCGCCGAGAGTCACGCCAACAACACGATGTATTGCGCTTTCGTGAGACAGTTTGGAGAAGCGCGGCGTTCCATGCCTGAGGGAATCTCTGAAGAACGTATTGCCGATCTTGAATCACACGGATTTGCCGTTCTACCGCCATCTGGAAAATTTCGAGACCTCATCGACTCGCTCGATGTCATTATGGACGAGATGGGGTTTCGTATTATTCAATTGCTACCTATTCATCCGACGCCCACGACCTATGCACGTATGGGGCGATATGGGAGTCCCTACGCGTCCCAAGATTACGAAGAAGTGGATCCTGCGCTGGCCGTTTTCGACCGTAAATCAACACCTCTTGAACAGTTTTGTGAATTGGTCGACGCTGTCCATCGACGCTCCGGGCGCGTGTTCCTCGATATTCCAATCAACCACACCGGCTGGGCGTCACGTCTGCAAATCCATCACCCCAACTGGTTCCAACGCGAAAAAGATCGGACTTTTCATTCTCCGGGAGCGTGGGGCGTCACTTGGGAGGACCTGTCATCGCTAGATTATGATGAACGTGATTTGTGGCGCTACATGGCCGACATGTTCCTGTATTGGTGCAGACAAGGTGTCGACGGATTTCGCTGCGATGCGGGGTACAAGGTTCCCGTTC
This sequence comes from Kiritimatiellia bacterium, assembly GCA_028822745.1. Lineage (GTDB taxonomy): Bacteria > Verrucomicrobiota > Kiritimatiellia > UBA8416 > JAIOPI01 > JAPKCZ01. The sequence goes on from JAPKCZ010000369.1 coordinate 766, forward strand.
CTGTCTGGCAATATATTGTTGCGAAAATACGACAGCAGTATCCGGATACTGTATTCTTTCTTGAAGGATTGGGTGGGCCGTTGCAAACGGTGTCTGCGCTACTGGATAAGGCCAACATGAACTGGGCCTATTCAGAGCTATTTCAAACGTATGACAGAGATCAGGTAAACTCATTTTTGCCGCAAAGCCTTGAGGTCTCACGTACACGCGGCGTCAATGTGCATTTCGCGGAAACGCACGACAATCTAAGACTCGCCGACACATCACATGTCCATTCACGTATGCGCTGCGCGCTATCAGCGCTCTGTTCGCATGCAGGCGGATTCGGGATCACAAATGGTGTTGAGTGGTATGCAACAGAACGTGTGAACGTGCATGGTGCGTCATCGCTCAACTGGGGGGCCGAGGCTAATCAGGTTGCGTTCCTCGGTCGACTGAATCAACTGCTCCGCACAGATCCCTGCTTTGATGCGGAGACAGATTGCCGACTCGTTGGTGAAGGGCATGACAATGTCCTCGTTTTGGCAAGGTCTCACGCCCCAAGCCAAAGCAACCTCCTTGTGGTCGTCAACCTGTCCAGCGAGCATAGCGCGACCGCGTGCTGGCCAATCGGCGCTGCGGGCCTGAGCGGTGATCGCGCAAAGGACCTAATGGGGGACCATGAAATCGTATTGGAACATCATGGCGACAACACATGCCTGCCGCTGACACCGGGGCAGGTCGCGTGTTTGCGTTCATCTGAAGCAAACGCCAAGCCTTGGCGCACACAGGACGGGCAGCATGTGCGCGCCGTATTGAATGCGGTCAAACAGTGTTTTGCGCATGAACGTGGGGTATGCGCAGGTCCTTCCGAGAACGAAATCCACCATTTCCTAAACAATCCGACATCTGCAATTCCGACCGTCGAGGGTAGTCGCTATCGACCTGTTGTTTGCTGGTTGTGGCCGCAGGATGCAAACCGCATTGTCATGTGGCCCGACGGGCACGCGATTCTCATTCAAGCTCCTTTTCATTTTTCTTGTGACCTAGAACTCGATGGTCGTACAAAGACCCGTGTTCGCAGTGTCCCTGTAGCGTCAGGGATGCACGTCGGAATACTGCTACCTTCCATGTACGTTACGAATCGTGAAATCCAAATGCACATGCGCGTCTACACGGAAGGTGCAACACAGGAAGCAACAGCGTTGCTGCGCTGCCTGCCGCATCCAACATCAGGGGGGGCGCAGCGTCAGTTGAGTGGCGATGCACTGCATCCCGACAGCCACTACGCCATCTCTTGCAATTCGAGGAACGCCTTTGCGCAGGTCCGTGCCCGATGGGCGCACCTTGAAAGCCAATACGATGCGTTATTGTCAGCAAACCTGCACAATGCATTCCCCGTCGATCGACAAGTCATGTTCACGCGATGTCGAATATGGGTTGTTTATCGTGGATATTCACGGTCATTGCGTGAAGCACGACATCTTCATTTTGGCCATAACCGAAATGGCGACATCGAGTGGCGCTTAGAAGTGGCTGTCGGGGGAGGGCGTTGTGTCTGTTTACGCATCACCCACGCACTCGATCCGGAACGTAATGCTATTCGTATCAACGTTTCACGTGAACCCTATGCTTACTCTGGAATGCTTGACGATCTCTCGAGTGTGCAACTCATTCTGCGTCCAGACATCGAGGATCGTAGCCATCACGACAAAACCAAGGCTTTTCAAGGGCCTGAATCACACTGGACACACAGTGTGACGCTGATGCCATCTGGATTCACGTTTTCACCCTCTGGCCACCACCGCTTGCGACTCCAGTGCGATCACGCGACGTTCGTGAACCAACCGGAGTGGGATTATATGGTCGATCACCCACTTGAGCGTGAGCGTGGATTAGATGGTGCATCCGACTTATTCAGTCCGGGCTATTTTGAAGCGAACCTTCTGGGTGGGCGCGACCTTAACTTAGAGGCTGAAGCGTTCTCTGACGGTCATCATCCCGCACCCGACGACCGGAGCCCCCAAGCCGTCAGTATACCACCGCACCAACCGGAAAGGGTACCAACGAAGGAGGCGCTACTATCCGCCATGCGTCACTACATGGTTCAAAGCGATGGCCTAAAAACTGTCATTGCGGGTTTCCCTTGGTTTCTAGATTGGGGACGCGACACGTTGATATGCCTGCGTGGTTTAATTGCGGCCGGCTGGCAAGATGATGCAGCAACAATCCTCAAGCGCTTTGCCATGTATGAAGAGCAGGGGACACTGCCCCACATCATGCAAGGTGAAACCATCGGTAACAGAGACACGTCCGACGCCCCTCTATGGTTCATTGTTGTTTGTGGTGAGCTCGCACAGACCGAGGGGAGGCAGGCCATCCTCGACATGGATTGCGGCAACCGCTCGTTGCGCGACGTTCTCGTTTCGATTGGTCACAATTACGTGACAGGCACATCAAACGGAATTTTTATGGATTCAGAAAGCGGCTTGATCTTCAGTCCTTCACATTTTACATGGATGGACACAAATTATCCGGCAGGCACGCCACGCGAAGGTTATCCAATCGAGATACAAGCCCTATGGTACGCGTCTCTGCGCGTATTGGCCGAGGCCGATCCCGATGGCCATTGGGACACACTCTTAGAGCAAG
>JAPKCZ010000370.1 GCA_028822745.1 Kiritimatiellia bacterium
CACGGACAAGCTGATCGAAGATCTAGCGACGGAACAAGAGCACAAAGTGACCGCGGTGAAGCAGATGATGGGCGCGATGATGCATCACCTCAATCAGCCGTTGACGGTCATTATGCTGCGCGCGAACATGGTGACGTCGGCCGTCAGCAAGGAGAAGTATACGTCCGAGCAGGTGCTCGATGCGATGCAGGAAATTTCTGAAATGTCGATGAAGTTAGCCGGGCTACTGAGCAAGCTGGAATCCAGCGACACCTATGAAGTCCAGAACTATACGAGCGGCCTGGATATCATGAAAATCGACGCGCCGTAGCATGGTTGGCTGCACCGGTAGCGGGTAGGGGTTACCCGAAGTTGGTTTCGATCACTTTACCAATGCCGGTATGGAAACCGCATTGCAGGCAGAGCACAGCGTCGTCGAGCATGGCGGCGTTGCAGTTCGGGCAGGCGTTCTTGGCTGCGCCGTCGTTCGCCGCCGCCTCTGCCGTGTCCGGCTCGACGGATTCGCCTTGTGGGGACACTTCAAACTCCGTTTCACACGTTGGGCATTGCACACGTTCGCCGATCAGGTCGTCCGTCGCTTCAAGAACTTCACCACAGGAGGGGCAGGAAAACGTCAGGTCAGCCATAATGTCATGTCTCCATGTGGTGAACGTGGCCGGATGGCCCATTGGGTTATAAAGTGCGTTGCACGCGTGTGTCGGCAATGCGGTCGTGTAAAGAGCGTTTTTCTTTGTCAAAACCGGTCATGAGGTAACCGATGCCGCCGATCAAGCAGCTCAGCCCTTCGGCGAGGTAGCGTCCGAAGGCGCGACCGGGTGTGACGGCCGTTCCGTCGGATCGAACAACGCGCATTTTGAGCATTTTCTTGCCGACTGTGGCGCCGTTCTTGCCGATCCAATAAGGCTTGTAGAACACGACGGAAAGAAACGCCATCCCGGCCAAGCCAAGGGCGACATACATTTCTTGGTCACTGTAGCCGAGGCGGGTGAAGGGCAGGTTGATAAATTCAGGCAGATCCGGAACGTCAACGTGACGCGTGGACTTGGTGTCCTGATAGACGAACATCTTCATGGCCACGCCGACGGCAATAAAAATCGCCATGATTAAGTGCACGACGATGACGTCGATGACGGTGGCGATGACACGCAGAAAAAAACCGCCGTATCGGATATGTGATTCTTCTTTATCTGGGTCGAACCCCGTCGTACCTCGAACCAGTGCGCCTGGGTTAACGCGACCGTAATTACGCCCAACATCTAGTTTCGCAAGGGTACGCTTATTGACGCGCAGACGGCGCTTCCCCGTGACGGACTCGAGTGATTGCCACTCGGTCATCTCCTCGTTCCAGACCTGCGTGTCCTGTTTGATTTCACCAGACTCGACCATGACATTGAAGGCCTTGTCGTCAAACGGCCCGGTCTGCTGACCGGCTTTCATGTAAAACCACTGCATGTGGAGCTCCCTCAATCGCGCCGCGTATGGCCAATTATCTAGCAACAGACAAATCGACCTGTGTTGAGTCGAAAGGTGAGCGCATATATACCAGAACGCTTTGGGGGCGTCAATTCGGCTGGCGTGAGTAGCGGGCATCACGATGGACGTGGTTTTTTGCCTGTGTTATGTTTCGCGAGGATTTAATACAAGGAGACAAAGATGGCATTTTGGTTAATGAAAAGCGAACCGTCGGTTTATTCCCTGGAAGACTTGAAAAAGACCGGCACAACGCCCTGGGAAGGGGTGCGTAATTATCAGGCTCGCAATATCATGCGCGATGATATGTCGGTCGGCGACCTTGTCCTCTTCTATCATTCCAACGCGAAACCAACGGGAGCTGTCGGCGTCGGGCGAGTGAGCGCAGAGGCGTATCCGGATCATTTTGCATGGAAAAAGGGTTCAAAATACTTTGATGCACGCAGCACGCCCGAGAAGCCGGTCTGGATGATGGTGGATGTCGACTATGTGTGCCACTTTTCCGAGATTGTCAGTTTGGCAGACATGAAGGAAGACCCTGCGTTGGACGGCATGATGGTGATTCGCCGCGGTTCACGTTTGTCCGTACAGCCCGTCGAGAAGAAGCATTTCCAGCACGTTTGTCGCATGGGTGGTTTGCCCGGCATTCCGAAGGCGTAAGGCCTGAGCGGAGAACCGCTGCGTCCTCTGCGGTTGATCCCATGCCTATTGCGGCGGCGCCATGACGCCGAGCAATACGAATCCCCAGAAAATGATACCAATGAAGAGGCAGACCATGTGGCCTGTTGTCCATGGTGTGTGTTCGGGGAGCGGCTTCAACTTGGCATTTACGCGGTTGATGTAGTCCTGTACAGGTATGAAAAAAAGAAACAGGGGAAACGCGACCAGCATTCCCAGGGCGCTGATGCCGTCGTCATCGACCCGACTCAATGCATTGGCCAGAAGCGTCAGGACGATCCAGCCCACAGCAAGGGCGCCTGCCGGAAACGTTGCCTTTTCAATACGATTCAGCTGTTCATCCTCTCGGATGGTTTTGAAAATGCCGTAAATAAAAAACAGCCCAAAAAAGCCGCGCCAGAAGGGTTGGATCTGGAGGCCATCACGGTCCTTTACGAAGCGCCAGTTCTTATAGATCCAGTACGCCTGGTAAAGGCCCATCGAAACGACCGACATAAAGATCAAGCGCGTCATGCTGACGTGCAGAAACAAGGGGCCTGTTAGGGTTGTTTCGGGCGCGTCTGGTGTCTCGGGTTCTGGCGCAGGGATGCCGGGCGGCGACGCATCCGGATCGGCAAGAATGTCGGTTTTGTTGGCGGGTGACCAAGCACCCATTCCTTCAGCCCAAATAAGGGCGTCGTCGGCAAGCGTCTCGGATCGTAACATCTCGACAATGCGATCTTGAGGAACCGGGCCTTGTTGCTGGCCATCTTCTGCGTAGTACCATTCTTTCATGCGATACGCATATCAGTATAACTTTTCGCCGCGTTTGTCACGGCAGGATTTTCCAGAGTGCCGATCCGTGTTCGGGTTTCACCGCCATGGCGCTATCGAATGTTGCGAGCTGCTAACGCAAGATACGCCTTGGCCGTGTAAGCTTTTCGCACGAGGACACGCGTTGGTTGCGATTTTCTGGCCGCCAGTCCCACCCAGTGGCTGCCCACGCTTAAACCGGCGAGCGTCACGCCGATGATAGACGTCCAGGTGACCAGCGATTGTCCGAGGTTGGCGGAGACCATTCGCAAAACGGCAAGCTCTAGCGACATGATCGCAAGCCCCGCGACGAACAAGGCCACTGCAGATCGTGCCCAAAGGCGCGCGTTTTCTTTGTCAGGTGCCGCGGCGGCCCTTGTGGGCGAAACGGAAGCGGAACAGCCCTTGATCACGGGTAGGGCATACGCGACCGCCATTAAACCGAAGACGGCCG
>JAPKCZ010000371.1 GCA_028822745.1 Kiritimatiellia bacterium
GGCTCCGTCGCCTGCATTGCGGGCATCTATCCTGTTTGTAACCTCAGTAGCTATCCTGGTTTGGCTCGCGCCTGCGGTGCATACAACATGACCGAAGCGCAACTTGCTGCAACGTTGACCGAACACAACCCAATTGACCGGCTTGCGCCTCTTGCAGAAGCAAAGGTGCCCATCTTTCATATTCATGGGGACGTTGATACGGTGGTGCCGTCGGACAAGAACTCAAGCGTTTTGAAGGAACGATACATCGCGCTGGGGGGCGAGGTGACGCTTGAAATCGCCGCGGGACAGGGGCACAATATGTGGTCTGGCTTTTTTGAATGTCAGAACCTGGTCGACTTCGTGATTACGAACGCCGAGTAGGGTGTGTGGCAGAGTTCTTGAGAGAATCGGGATACGCGGCAAGAGAGAACCTATGAATCTGAATAAAGGCCTCGCAGCTCTGCTGCCGATAATGTGTCTGGTGCTCAGTGTCGGTCATGTTGGTGCGAATGAGAAGCCGCGCGTCATGGTGTCGACGGACATTGGCGGTGGGGACCCCGATGATTTTCAGTCCATGATACACTATCTGGTCTATGCGGATCGTTTTGACACGGAAGGCTTGATCAGCTCGCCCCCTAAAAAAGGCCGCGTGCAGGATATTCTCACGTGCATCGACGCCTACGCGGCCGACTTTCCCAATTTGCGCACATGGTCGCCTGATTATCCCTCGCCTGAGGCGTTGCGCCGCATGGTGAAACAGGGCGCTCTCGACCCGCAACTCGGTGATGAACCGGCCACGACAATCAGCGATGGGGCGAAGCTGATTATCGCGCGGGCACAGGCAGAGGATTCGCGCCACCTCTATGTCCTCGTGTGGGGTTCGATGACCGATGTGGCGCAGGCGGTCGGCAAGCGTCCGAGTATTAAGGCCAAGCTGCGAGTCTATTCCATCGGATCTTGGAATACGCAGCAAGACCCCAATGCGCGACACTACCTGTTCAGCCAGCACCCCGATCTTTGGTGGATCGAGAACGACACAACATTTCGCGGCATGTACATGGGTGGCGTTCAGCACGAGGATTTCGGAAATCGGAGTTTCCCTGCGAAACACGTCAACGGCCACGGTCATTTAGGCGCCCTCTTCATGAAGAAAAAGGCCAAAATGAAAATGGGAGATACGCCAAGTGTGCTGTACTTTTTGCGCGGAGATGCTAGCGCGCCTGAGCGCGAGCACTGGGGCGGCGCCTTCGTACGGCCGTTTCCGGAGGAGCGCCCTACATACTGGCATGACAACTCAGACGCGTCCGTGCTTGATCAGGGCAAGCATGGGGCAAAAACGGTGAATAGATGGCGAACGAACTATTTGCTGGATTGGAGAGGGCGAATGGATCGTGCTGCGAAGAAGTCCAGCATTCCTATACGCAAGGCCGGCGTCAAACAGACGGATTAATGAAATGACGGAACGTCGACAGAGCACGCGCAACCAGCATAGTGTTGTCGGGTGGCGTGAAAGGTTGGGACGTAAAAAATGACAGAACTGAATATCACGTGCCTCATTTCGGGCAAAGACACGGATGGACGAATAGCGGTTTTCGAGGAAATCGTCGAGCCAGGGGATGGCCCTCCGCGTCACACGCATCGAACTCAGGTCGAGGTCTTTCATGTCATCGAAGGAACGCTGCGTTTTGAAATCGCCGGTGAGACCAAAGAGGTTGGGCCCGGCGCCGCTGCGGTCGTGCCTATGGGGGCCGTGCATGCCTTTCAAAATACGGGCTCAGAGCCAGCACGAATTCACTTTGAGATGATCCCTGCTGGCGAGTCGGAAGAAGCCTTTTCTCGTTTGATCGAGGAAGGGGATCAAATCGTCGATGTCGGCGCATTTTTCAACCAATACGGTATGGACTTGATCGGTCCGCCGCTCGCGTAACGTGGTCCAGGCGAGAGGCGTTGGGCGAAGCGTGTCTGGACAATAGAGCATTCGAAAAGAGGTGATGAAATGGCGAGAAACATTCTAGGCAATGACTTGGAAACGTGCTGCATGGACCCGGTGACGGGTTACTATAGAAACGGGAAATGCGACACAGGTGGACAAGATCGCGGGCTCCATACCGTTTGCGTACAAATGACAGATGCGTTTCTGGCGTTTGCAAAAAATCAAGGCAACGACTTGATAACCCCAATGCCTCAACATGGTTTTCCTGGGTTAAAAGACGGTGATCATTGGTGTGTCTGCGTTGGGACGGTAATGGATGCAATGGAAGAGAATGTTCGTCCAAAAATTAAACTAGAAGCGACGCACGCTTCTGTCCTTGAGTTTATCTCTCTAGAAGACCTGCAAGCTTGTGCGGTCGAGGATTAAGTCAAAATGAACGCGTATTGGATCTTTGTGGTTCTGGGCGGCCTGTGTGTGGGCTGTCTGCTTTTTAGCCGCGCGCATCGGCGGGCCAAGCGACGCCTCGCTCTGGCGCAGCCATTCCCGGATGAATGGGTGCAAGTCCTGACGAGCAACCTGCCGCCTTACACTCGCTTGACGCCCGAGCTGCGGCGAGAGCTACATCATGGCGTTCAGCTGTTTCTGGCTGATAAATCATTTGAAGGATGTGGTGATCTCGCCATCACCGATGAGATGCGGGTTACCATTGCTGCTCAGGCGTGTATGTTGCTGCTTGGTCGCGCCGACAGCGGCTACCGGCGACTGCGCACCGTGTTGGTTTACCCCAGTGCTTATGTGGTGGAAGGTGGGGCTACCGGTCGGTCTACGCGCTTGGGTGAGTCGTGGGGCCGAGGTATCGTTGTCTTGTCGTGGAGTGACGTCAAACAGGGCGCTTACAATTTTCGCGATGGCCGTAACGTGACAATGCATGAATTCGCACATCAGTTGGACCAGGAGGATGGTGCCGCCGATGGGGCGCCTGTTCTGGAGAGACGGTCGGCCTACTCAACATGGGCAAAGGTCTTTTCTCGAGAATTTCAGCGACTTCAGGGGAGGGCGCGTAAGGGCAGGCGCAGCGTCTTCGATAATTACGGGGCGACCAACCCCGCCGAATTTTTTGCGGTCGCGACGGAGACATTTTATGAGAAGCCGCGACAACTTCAAAAAAAGCACCCTGAGCTGTACGAGGAGCTTCGGGGCTACTACTGTGTTGACCCGGTCGAGTGGGCAAGAGGCTGAGCCCCGAGGCGCCATATTCCCTTGATCTTTCCTCAGTGCCTCAAGCGTCCTGTCCTTCGTCGCCAAGAGCGGAGCGAGGGCGACGTAGGAAGCGGGTGGTAAATCTTGTCTTTGGCCTATGGGATGCTAGTGATTTGATATAGGCTTAGCCGATGAGTACAGATCAACCCAATAACCCACTTCACGGCGTTACCCTAGAGGACGTTGTGACCAGTTTGGTTGCACATTACGGTTGGGTT
>JAPKCZ010000372.1 GCA_028822745.1 Kiritimatiellia bacterium
CTTGCCGCGCCTCCGCTCGGTGAACCCTCCGCTGACCAGCAAAGAGTCAAAGGAACCAGTCACGTCCTGAACATAGGCCCCTGCCCGAAAAGGTTGTTCGACGGCTTGGACAGATGTAGCCCAGGGGAGGAGGAGGGCGAGGAGGACGACAGAGGTGATGATGTTAGACATAATCAAATGGGCTTGATGAACAACATGCGATCCCGAGCGATCCAGCCCCGGCGCAGATCGATCTTGAACCAGCCATCGCCGTTCTTCTTTTGAATCCGAACTGGCGAGGTAGGTCCAAATTGAGTCAAATCATACTGCGCCCAGGTTTTTCCGAGATCTGGCGAGACTATGAAACCGGTTTTGTAGGGCGACGCCGGGGCATAGTGTGCTGAGAGAATGAAATCGTCCTCGATGAGCATGTTGGCCGATTCGTACTCAGGATCGAACAATTGGGTGTGTTTGTCAGGACTGGCGAGGTCTGCCGGATCGCAGCGGAAGATGCCGCGATCGTATTTCCCCTCGGCATCAGGCTTCCCATTGGCATCTGCCGCCCAATAGAGTTGACCATCGACGAAATTGATCCCGCCGGATTTGTAGCGCGAGTTGTTGTTGGCCGAGACGAGTACCTTCCAATCCCAGCTATCCGCCTTGGAATCGTAAGTTCCCCGCAACCAGTGAACCTCGTGACGCCGGACTCCACGGACTCCCACATCGACATCTCCGGTTGCGCAGTAAAATGCGTTATCCGCCGGATTGTAAACCACATTGTGAATGTGGCGACAGATGACGTCATTGTTCGGATCACCGAGGAACTGATCGCCATCCTTGTAACGCGGATTTTGTCCGAAGGAATAGGCCAGCTTCACGGTCTCACCGAAATCGGTCGAGTAGTAAATGTTCACCGGGACGGAGCCGCCTAACACATTGCAATAATTGCCCCAAACCAGCATTTCCTTCCCTTTCACCTGCCAGGTGTGAACCCCATCAAGGGCGTGGAAGTACCAACCGGGTCTTGCGGGATTGGTGGGTTTGTGAGGACGATATGCGTTGCCGTCCGGGCGTTGCACGGTGATTTCGCGGTAGGACTTCAGTTGGTCCGTGCTGAGATACAGGCGATTGAGCGTAGCGAAGATGATGTTTCCGTTTCCGAGGATGCAACTGAAGGTGATGTTCCCGGCATTGGCGAAATCCGCGGAGTGTGACCAGCTCTTTCCATTGTCTTCGGAAAACAGAATCTTTCCCGGTTCGTAAGCAAACGCCAGATTACCGCGTTGTGATTCGATGTAGGGAAATCTTGGCGCGAGGCGATAGCGAAAGTGTTCGGTGGCTCCCTCTTGGTCGGCGGCCAAGAGACCGAAAAGAGGAATAGCCGTGCTCGCGGCGATGGCTGAGCGGAGAATGTTTCGTCGAGACGTCTTCATAGTTTTCTACGGTTGGAATAATTCAGCGTGGAGTTTTTTTAGTTTTAGAACGCGCTCCGGAAAGTCAGCTGCGAGGTTGTTCAATTCGTTTCGATCCTTACCTACGTTGAACAGTTCCGGCTTAGCCGGGTGTTGCCAGACGAGCTTCCAATCGCCGTCTCGCACCGCTTTGCGCCAGGCAAGGACGCGTGATTCTTCCGCTTTTTCCGCAGGATTGCGAAGCGCGGACACGAAGCTCGTTCCATCGAGCGGGATGACGGCTCGCCCATCAAACTCGTCAGGATGCCTCACGCCAGCCAGTTCCAAACAGGTGGGCATGATGTCAGCGATGTGGGTTAGCCGATGGGAGACGCGCCCTTTGCTCTCCAGACCCGCAGGCCACCATGCGACTAACGGCGATGCAATGCCGCCTTCGTAGTCGGAGGCCTTGTAATTTCTGAACGGCACATTGTTCAGCGCGGCTACCGCGGGGCCCTGATTGAGAAACGAGTCCGCGCTGCCAGGGCGCACGCCGTCCGGAACTTTGCCTTTGTCGTATGACATCTGATGACTCGCGCCATTGTCTGATAGCACCAAAATCAGCGTGTTGTTGCGTTTTCCCGCCTTCTTCAAGGCCGTCATGGTCCGGGCAAGACTATGGTCGATGCTCTCGACCATCGCAGCGTGAATCGCGAAACGCTCGGTTTCCAGTAATCCTCCCGCAGCCGGTTTCGCATTGACCATTGATCTGTGCAGTTGAGTTTCTTCCGGCATCAAACCGTCCGCGATTTGACGCTTCAATCGTGCCTCCATCAGCGTTTTCCGATCCTGACCTTGATAAAACTCACGATACGGCGCGATATCTTCCTCCTCGGCGTGAAGTGGCCAATGCGGGGCATAGTGCGAGACGTAGATGAAGAATGGCTGATCACTATCAGCAGTCCCTTCGATGAATTCGGCAACGAAGTCTGAAATCAAGTCCGTGGAATACGGTCCCTCCGGTCGCTGCCAACGTTTACCGTCCCTGAACCAGGGAGTGCCCTTCGGATACCGCGAGAAATCCGCGCCGGTGACTTCCCGATAGTAATTCCCCGGGCTGTTACTGGCCGATCCGAGGAAGCGATCCGCCGCATTTGCAACCTGCGTCGGATCATGCCAATCATCAGCCGTCACCATGTCCAGCCGCCCTACCGCGCAGGTTTGGTAGCCATTGTTCTTGAGCAGTTGCATCACGGTGACGCAATTTCGCTCGAGGTTCCGAAAAATGCTCTGCCCAGGCGCCTGACCAACCTTCCAGGGATGACAACCGGTCATGAGCGAGGCCCGGCTCGGACCGCAGACGGCACAATTGTAGAACTGCGAAAACCGCACGCCATCCGCGGCCAACCGATCAATCGTGGGTGTCTTGATTTCGCCGCCGTAGCAGCCGAGGTCGGAAAAGCCCATGTCGTCGGCCATGACGACGATGATGTTTGGCCTAGCTGGTTCCATACTATGTAAAATTGAAGATAGCGCAAACCAGAACCCAAGCAGGCCACACAATATCGAACTCTCAAGGCGAGGAAAAATGCAAGGTCCGTTCATGGGGGGATTCAGGGTTATTTCTTGGGTTTCACCTTGAAGTGATGGAGGACGTTACGGACCAGGTTGCTCAGGGGTTCGTCGTAGTACATGCCCCATGCGGTGGCGATGGAACCAGTGTGAAAAACGCGGCCGCCTTCGGGACGTTCCCAATAGATGATCTCCGCAATCGTTTGCTCGTCCCCTGCCCTCGGCCGATGACCTTCGGCATTGAAATCGAGGACGTTGCGCTTGCTCTGACTACTGGCGATGGTGACGATGCCCTCAGGTTCGACCAGCCCCTTCAGCACGGGGTTCTTGGTCGCCCGTAGCAAAGTCGATAGCCGCACGTCGTACTCGTGACCGACCGCGCCCTTTTTCGCATTGGTGAACCCGAAGGCATCCCCCTTTTTCAGCTCGATCTCGTGAGGCTGCTTGAACA
>JAPKCZ010000373.1 GCA_028822745.1 Kiritimatiellia bacterium
GTTATCGGCGAGAGCAATTCGAGCATCATGTAGGCGCCTGCTCCCATAATGGGTGGCATCAAGGCGCCACCTGAGCTTGCCGCCGCCTCGATGCCGCCTGCGTCTTCTTTTTTGAACCCAACGCTACGCATGAGCGGAATCGTGAATATGCCCGTCGTGGCGGTATTCGCGACCGCGCTTCCGGAAAGTGATCCCATGAGGCCGCTACTCAATACCGCAACTTTGGCAGGTCCGCCTGTGCTATTTCGAAACAAGCGACGCGATAAGTTGATGATGTAGCCCGTGGCTCCTGTCTGTTCGAGTAGCGTCCCGAAAAGAACAAATAGAAACACGTACATGAACATCACTTTGAGTGCGATACCGAACACGCCGCTTTGAAGAAAGGTGTTGTTCGCGATGCGTGAAAGCGTGAACCCGCGATGTGGAAACAGTTGGTCAGGAAGTGCTGGTCCGAAGAGGGCGTATAAGATAAACACCGCGCAGAGTGCGGGCAGCGTCCAGCCAATCGCTCGCCGAGTTGCCTCCAGGACAAGCACGATCCCTATACATGCAATGGCTGTATCTGTCGGGGTTTCAAGGCCGGCGCGATCACCGAGCTTTTGCCCGTTTATCCAAAATGCCTCGAACATGGGTTCGCTTTGTACAAAGACATAACCGAAGGCTAAGACGGTGGCCATGCAAAGCGTGACGTCGAAAGCGAGTAGGGCGGGGTGGTTCTCCCAACGCTTCAGAAACGGCTTTTCCAGAAAGACCAGAAGCAAGCCGAAGGTTCCGAATAGTGCCAGATTCGGTTGCTCATGAAAGAGGTTGGTGTTTACACCAATGACAACAAAAAGACACAGGCAATAGGCACATAACGCATAAGCGCGCGATTTTAGATTGGGCATGAACATGCGGTTTTTCGTGTTTGTCGACGGGGCGTTGCGTCTGGTGGCGACAACGATTCAGTAAGGCCTATTCAACAGGAGTCTTTGGCCAGAGTCCGGACTTTTCGTAAAAAGAGATGGCGCCGGGGTGGAAGGGCGTTCCTGTATCACGAATGGCATTCTTTGGATTCAATGCGCGGCCGGCGGGGTGTTGGTCCGCAATCTCGCTGCGATGTGTGTAGAGCCGTTCGAGGAACTGTTCCACAACAGCGTCACTAACACTTGCGTGGGTGATGAGGTGCATGTTGCCGACATTGATGCCGGTCATGTCGTTCTCAAGGTCACTATAGCTGTCCGCGCTAACCGCGACGGGTGAATAGAAGGGATACGCCTTCAGGGTGTCCATGACATTGTTTTCGAAAGGTATGAAGACGATATCTTGCGAGGCGCAGGCCTGCGTGACGGCGGGGATGGGAACGGCGCCCCCCATGAATGCCGCGTCGGCTTTACCGTCGGCGAGTAGGTCCACCGTGCCTGTGTAGCTGCTGTTGAGTTCGGTGATGTCGTCATAACTGATTCCGTGGGCCGCGAGCAATGGCCGCAGGAAATAATGAAATCCTGCGCCTGCTGGACCGAGGACAATGCGTTTGCCTTTGAAGTCTGCAATACTCTTTATGCCGGAGTTTCGTGTTGTGATGAATATTCCGACGTTGTGCGCCATGGTCGCCACAACACGAATGTCATGCGGCTTTTTCCATGCACCGTCCCCACGCGTTGCAAAGTAGGATATGGCGGCGTTGGCCATGCCGAATTGGATGTCACCAGCTTCAAGGCGCCTTATGTTTTCCTGTGTTCCTTTTGTGGCTTCCGCAGATACAATCCAGTTGAGGTCGCCTTTGTGTGTGTTGACGACATCAGCGATTGCGTTTCCAACCATGAAGAATGCGCCCCCCGGAGGTGCTGTGCCGATACTGATAAACTCGCGGGCCGGTTTGGCGTCGCCGGCAGGAAGCGCGGCGTCGCCTTGTGGTTTGTTTCCACAACCGGTTGTCATGGAAAGAAAAAGGGCAAGTAGTAGGGGTCGTACAGTGTATAAAGACAGACGTGACATATAGACTCCAGATAAGATTTGAATGGAATGCTAGAGGGCATCACGCTGTATAGCAATGCTTATACGTATCAGAGGCGCCGCGTCCATGGGGGCCAATTCATCGATGTCGTCCTTAACGGTTGTTGCTTCACGTCTCATATGCTGCGCCATTCCTTGTTCGGGATTGCGTAATGCAGTTTACGAGGAGTTTGTCTATGATACACTTTCATAGGAACATTAGATGAAATTGGGTCTGTCTGGAGAAGAGGTTATGAAAGCAATTTTCGTTGTCGCACTCGTGTTGGGGATGTTGGGCCCATTGCTTTCAGAGGGTTTCGCCGCTGATGTCTTGCCCTTTGATGTTTCGATTGGAGGTCAAAAGGCTGTGCTCGCATCGCCGAAAGCCATTTTTGCTTCCATTCCCAATCCTGTGCCAAGTAACGCAGATGTGCGTGTCCATCAGGAAACGCAGACGGTCATCATCAACGTGTTTAGCTGTGACGCAAAAGGGAATCCGACGGATGGTGCGGCGCCTGCCATATTGATGTTTCAGGGGAAAGGCAGCGGGACCATGGCTGAGACGCTTGATAAGAAACCGTTGGGCCCGGGAACTTACGTCGCGAATGTGGTCAGCAATGGAAAGACATCGCGCGTCTTCTTCCAGATCAAGTGATCTCGAAGAAGATGTGCTACGAGGTCTCGTTTAGCTTGGGTTTGGGATCAAGTCGCCGCGACACTGCTTGAGGTAGTTCAGTCCGGCCACTTGTCCTGACATTTCCAGATCGCCACGCATAACGGGATCGTGCCAGCCTTCGATGTCGATGCTGCCTGTGAAACCGCCCTTGCGCAAATCGGAAATAATGTCGGTCCAGTTGCTGTCTCCGAAGCCAGGTGTGCGGTGATAGGCAAACGCCGGAGCCGCTTGCACACCGGCCGGTAAGGCGACGTCGGCGTGCATTGAGGTGTGGACGCCATACTTCCGTACCACATCCCAGTGAATCGTGGCGTCTTTCCCGTGCACGTGGAAAATTTTCGGCATCCATTCGCGCAGTTGTGGCATGGGGTCGATGAGGCTGACCATCTGGTGACACGGTTCCCACTCGAGGCCAACGTTGTCGGCAGGTAGCGCGTCGAACATCATTGCCCACGCGGTTGGGTTGTGGGCGATGTTCCAATCACCGTCAGCCCATGTGCCGCCCATATCGCAATTCTCGAAAGCGATACGGACGCCCTTGTCGGCGGCCCGCTTTGCGAGAGGGCCAAAGACTTTGGCGTATCGCTTCATGCTCTGGTCAATGGGCTTTCCGCGCGGGCGTCCAGCGAAGCCGGCGACGATGTCACAGTTAAACAAGTGCGCATTGTCGATGCACTTACGCCAGCCTTGTAGCGTCTTCTTGTCCGTATCACCCGTTTCAAGTGGATTGCCAAAAAT
>JAPKCZ010000374.1 GCA_028822745.1 Kiritimatiellia bacterium
GATCACATTTGATGACGACACTCCGTGCAATTTGGCCAGTGTTTCACGCAACTCCTGCGCAGTAGGGTCCGGGTACAAACGCATCCGCTCATCCACCGCCGCTCTTACTTCCCCGAGTACTTTAAGAGAGGGGGGATACGGATTTTCGTTTGTGTTCAATTTCACAATCCCGCGTCCCTCCGGCTGTTCGCCTGGCACGTAGGCGTGCAATTGCTGCACCTGCTTGCGGATGAGTTTCATCAATCCAAACGTATTGCAGCCGAATGCCCATGAGCGTCCAGCCCTTCCACTGCCGCCAACTGTTGCACCGCCAACAGCGATTTTCGCAAGGCTGCAGGCGTGTAGTGAACCACGCTCGTGCGGCGTTGGAATTGGTCCACGGTGAGCCCGGCAAACGATGCGCCCGCACCACCCGTCGGCAGCGTATGGCTCGGCCCAGCCACGTAATCGCCCAACACCGTTGGCGAATGGTTGCCGAGAAATAACGCGCCTGCAGTCTTGATTTGTTTAGAAACCGCCTTCGGGTTTTTGAGCATCACCTCGCAATGCTCCGGCGCCAAACGGTTGGCCAACTCAATGGCCTGCGCCTGTGACCTCACGTGGATCAACCAGCCATTTCGTTTGAGTGCCTTCTGAATATACTTGCGCCGCGATAGTTCCGGCAGTTGCCTTTCAATTTCCCGCTCAACGGTCTTGAGAACCTTGGAGGATGTGCTGACAAGCCAGCAGCGTTCATGGCCCGAGCCATGCTCGGCCTGTGCTAAAAGATCAGCTGCCGCCCACCCGGGATTCGCAGTACCGTCCGCCAACACCAGCAGTTCGCTCGGCCCGGGCAACAGGTCAATGGCCACGTGCCCAAACAACAATCGCTTGGCCGCCACCACGTATGCGTTGCCCGGTCCAAAGATTTTCTGCACCCGTCTGATCGTCCTTGTGCCATGCGCCAGGGCCGCAATGGCGTGCGCGCCTCCAACGCGATAAATTTCCGTTGCCCCCGCCACCTTGGCTGCGTGTAACAAACCCGGATTCACCTCACCATCCTGATCACACGGCGTGCACACCACAATTTCCAGACAGCCAGCCACTTTTGCCAGCGTCACAGTCATCAGCGCAGTGGAGACCAGCGGCGCGGTGCCGCCGGGAATGTAGACACCAACGCGCCTGAACGGATCAAATTTCTCCCCCACTCGCGCGCCTTGCGGGTTACGACCTGTCCAGCCCTTGCGCAAACCCTGTTTGTGAAACCGACTAATGTTGCGATGCGCAAAGCGTATGGCAGCGTTGAGTTTACCATCGACCTGTCTTGACGCTCCGGCGATCTCCGCGTCGCTGATTTGCAGTGTCTTTGCCGTAAGTTTTGCTCCATCAAATTTCTTGGAAAACTCCAGCAACGCCGCATCGCCCTTGACGGCCACACGCTCGACAATAGCGCGCGCGGCGGCCTCGATCTTAGGATCAAACAGGCTCGAGGACGCGCACAGGCGATCGAGCTTTTGATCAAAGCGGGCAGCGGTATGACGCAGTTTGTTCATCAGCGGCGCAGTGAAACAGATGAGGAAGCAAATGTCAAAAGGCACCCTTTGGCATTGACCGACTAACTGGATTAACTAATCTCTCCGACTGTTTGTCCACGTAATAAGCGCCCGAATGCTCAAATCTTTCGAAGTCGATTCCCTGCCCGTGCGTGTGTATGCCAGCCAGGACGACATGTCCACCGCCGCCGCGTGCGAGGTGAACTATCACCTTTGCGATGTCATTGCTGAACAAGGTGGCGCGGCCGTCATCCTTGCCACCGGCAATTCACAGATTCAGTTTCTTGAAAAACTCCTAGCCATTGGCGAAGTAGACTGGAGCAAGGTCACGCTTTTTCATATGGATGAGTATCTTGGGCTGGACGCCGACCACAGTGCAAGTTTCAGGCGTTACATGCGCGAGCGGGTGGAGAGCCGCGTGAATCCGTTGGTATTTCATTATCTCGAGGGCGATGCACTGGAACCGCTCGACGAATGCCGACGTTACGCCGAACTTCTTACCGCCCAGCCGATCGATCTCTGCTGCCTTGGCGTGGGCGAGAATGGCCACATTGCTTTCAATGACCCACCCGTGGCGGATTTCAATGATCCTGAGATGGTAAAGATCGTGCAGCTCGACGATGCCTGCCGCCAACAACAACACGGCGAGGGACATTTCCCAACGTTCGATGCTGTGCCGCAATCTGCGCTTACGCTTACCATCCCTGCATTGTGTCAGTCGAAAAAAATAATCTGCCTGTGCCCGGAAACACGCAAGGCTGAAGTGGTCAAGCGCGCGCTGCAGGGGGAGATCAGTGAAGAGTGCCCGGTCACCCACCTGCGCACGCAATCGCAGTGTGTGCTATACTTGGATCAGGATTCTGCAAGCCTGCTGGATTAAGTCACCATTGCATCGACGGTTTCATCGATGCAACCAGCCAACACTTCCAACCCCTCTTCAAGTGCTTCCTGCGTAATGCAGAGAGGTGGCGCAAGTTTGACGGTTTGGCCCCAGGCACCTACGGGAGCAAACATCAGCAGACCTTTGTGAAAGGCGCGTTTGATGATGTCGAAGGCGATATCGTGATTGGGCTCCTTCGTGCCGGGCTCAACGACTTGGAGACCACCGACCAAGCCTTTAGCAGAAACACGGCCGATGATGTTGGGATGCTTTTGGCCGATAGCCTCGATTGCTTTTAACAAAATGGGCTCGAGGCGAGCTGCGTTGCCGATCAGATCCTCATCAATCAGGCTGCGGATACTGGCGATGGCGGCGCGACAACTCAGGGGATTGCCAGTATGCGTGCTCGTCATCGAACCTGGCGGATATGAATCCATGATTTCCGTTTTGCCAATGACACCCGAAAGCGGAAGCGAACTGGTGACACCCTTGCCTATGCAAATTAAATCGGGCGTAACATTATAATGCTCAAAGGCCCATAACTTGCCAGTGCGGCCAAACCCAGCCTGCACCTCATCGAAAATCAGCACCACATCGTTAACGTCGCACCATTCGCGGAGTTGCTGGATATATTCCACCGGCGCAAAGTCGGGACCAACGCCCTGAAACGTCTCGAACATCACCCCGGCGATTTTGTCGGGCGACATCCCGCGCTCGTCGATGGTCTTTAAAAATAAATCGAAGCTCGTGTCCTCGGTCCAGTATCCGTCGGGCCACGGCACCTGCGCGATGGCGGGGTCGAGGTTTACAATCCAATCCTTCTGCCCCGGGATTCCGCCGGTCATTTGGCTGGCCAGCGTGCGCCCGTGGAACGCGCGCTCGGCACCAATGATGCCAATCTTCTCCGTGCCGCCATTCGCGATGCCATGCGTGCGCGCGAGCTTGATGGCGCACTCGGTCGCCTCGCTGCCGGTG
>JAPKCZ010000375.1 GCA_028822745.1 Kiritimatiellia bacterium
CGATTTCCAGCAGCGATCCGCCTTTTGTTTGTTCCTTGAGCAGCGCTAGGCGGTGGGATGCCATGCGCCTCGTGATTGCAATGTCGTTGCGGCTCAGGCTGACATATACGGAGTCTTGGAGTGCTTGCACCGTGCTGCCGCTGAGTGCCTCATCAAAGCCTTTCCGCAAGACCGTGCATTCGTTGCATTTCAGTAGGAAAAAGACCTTTGTCTGATAGACCTGCGTATGATCGTGGGAACCGCAAACGGGGCAAAGCAAAGGCGCTTCGAGTGTTGGAGATGTTTCTGTTTTCGTACTCACAATTAGGCCTCAACGCGTGTGGGTGTTAGGTCGTGAAACGTTTCGCGATTTCTGACCATGACAGCTCCGATGTTACAAACTTACGACCTCGCTCGCCCATACGTGATCTTACTTCGGGGGCGAAAACAAGACGACTGAGCGCTTCGGTAAGTTGTGCAATATTGTCTTCTTCGATCAATATCCCATTGTCGTTCTTGCATCGTTCTTTGAGGTAGTCGCAGCAGATGATGGGTAGGCCACAACTCATGGCTTCGAGCATCGACATCGACGCCTGTCGAGGCCATACCGCGATGTCTGAGGCGCTGTATATGGAAACAAGTTCAGTGTTTGGGACGGCCCCTGTTTGAATAACACGTACGCTAGGGTCTAGACGGTCGACACAGGCGCCGAGCGTGGCTTCGTACTGTTTTTCGGTGTTCCCCACAAAAAGAAGTGCCAACTTAGAGAAGCACTCTGGATTCAAGTTCGCAACGGCTTCGCAGATTTGGTGCGGCCCCTTCTTTGATGTCAGCTTGCCTGTGTAAACGACGACGATGTGCTCGGGTGATAATCCGTGGGCTTCCCTGAATTGCTTACGCTTCTCGTCTGAATGGCGCAGGCGGTCAACGTCGGCACCGAGGGAGATCATCTCAATGCGCTCTCTCGGAATCTTGTAGAATTGGACCATTACTTTTATGCACTCGTCGGCAATGGCGATGATTCGATCTGCGTGCTTCTGGACAAAGCGGAATGGAAACACCTTGAACCCTAGGTAGCCTACCAAGCCACGCCGAACTTCCGACAGATGTGTGTGATCGTCAATGACGAGTTTGAATCCCAGGGTTTGCTTGAGTCTTGCAAGGCGCACGGCGTTGAAGGTGGGAACGCCGTGGCAGATCACGAGGTCGGGCGAAAATCCTCTAACGGTGGTCTCCAGGCCAAGCATCCACGTTTTGGTGCCAAATTCGAAACGGATGGCGTGCCTCTTTATTTTGAACCCATCGCACTCGCTTATGCCCTTCCCTATAATACGTGGCCCGAGAAGAGGCTCAACAGTGTTCGAATAGTCCGGGAATGGGAAGTACCGGTCTGACGCAGCAACCTGAACATCATGGCCTTGGCGGCTGTGTTCTCGCGCAAGGAAGTATTCCTGGTAGCCAAGCGCAGGCTGAATGTAATCAATCACGTGTAGGATTTTCATGTCAGACCACGACCTGCTCTGGTGTACATTGTCTTTGTGTCAGCTGTTGGGCGAAGACGTTGAGAATAGCGGGCTACAAACTACGCCAACGGCACGACATTGTCGAATAAGTTCGATCGTGGCTTCTGTGGGCGAATTGCGCCACAATAGGTGTTACCGAAGACCTCGGCGGGTTCACTCCCGAGCCTGTATAGAGAGGCTTTGAACGAGTGGATGTACTTGGATGCTATCCGAACGTTCTGAACCGTGTTTGCAGGCCAAGCACGGCCACCGAGGAGACGAACCTAGGCTGCCCCTCATCCGCCTGCACGAGGGGCCCTTCTGTCGGACGGGCTGTCCGGATAGAAAAGGTACATATCGTCCCGGCCCGCATGATCACGGCTGATGCTGCGGTAACGTTTTATTCTGGCGCAACGCGTGGGGAAGAAGCCGTCGCGCTACTGGACTCCGAGTCTCGCTTGCTTTTCGTGTTTCTCTGGTAGGGATAGGGGGAAAGTCCAGTTATCTGTAAGACCCAAGCGGCAACCGCAAGCGCATTGAATTCGTTTGAATCGGTCTGCTGCCTACCCCGTTTCCGAGTTTACGCAAAGCCGCGTTCTTGAATATTGTTCGGACATCTGGCATCTTATCCACATTTGAAGAATCGTAGCTTCCCGTGTTCCAAACGCCTTTGCATACAAACGAGCATCTGACATGAAGTTGTATATCTTGACCAGCGAATCCCACACGCGTCTGTTAAATGAGTGGTTTCTCCCAAGCATTGAAGACGATTTCGAGCTTGTTCGGCAAGACTCCAGTCAAATTTGCTCTGATGGTCGTTACATGGCGAGCGGGTTCGTCGAGATGATGATTAAGAAGGTTGACCTGATTTTACGCGCGATCGAGGAAAATCCTTCTCGTGTTTTTATCTATTCCGATGTCGACGTTCAGTTTTTCTGCGGTATTGAATCAGACATCGCCAAACTGATGGATGGCATGGATATGCTGATCATCAAGGACAGCCCGCGCGGCGTCATGTGTCCGGGATTTTTTGCGGGGAGAGGAAGCGATGCTTTTCGTGATCTGTGGTTGAAGATCAGGGAGCGTCTTGAGCAATCTACAAAGTATCACGACCAAGATGTGTTGAACGACTTACTTCTAGGCCGTGCAATAGCTTGTTCTGTTACGCTAAGTAGAGCGCTGTTCTATTTGACGTCTTGCTATGTTCCTGTGCTTCACTATCGCTCATTACACAATTTTGGTGTCCGATGGGGCTACTTGCCACCACGCTATTACTGCTACGGAGCGGACACCTGGCGTCGCTGGAAGCCCGGGCGCCCCGTGCATTTGCCGGACCCTATATTTGTCCATCACGCAAATTGGGTGTCGGGTGTTCAAGGGAAGTTTGAACTCATGGATGCCGTCAGGAAAAAGGTCTGTGCGAAATAACTTTTCTGCGTGCACGCATCTCGTATGCTTTCTGAAATCTTGGACTTCAGGTGGCGCAGCAGACGTGTTGTCCGGGTGTTCGGGAAAGCAATTCCTTGTCAGCCTGATAGAAGCTATAAGGTTCGATTAATCCCTTTCCATACCCTCTGAGATCTAAGCTTTTCGCGCTACGACATATACATATTTCAAGGCGCCAATCCGTAGAAACGGCAGGAAAGGCAAGAAGCGGCAGACGCAACAACCATAAAATCTAGATACCCAGTAAAAAAGTTTTTCTCCAAGCAATCGTCGGATGTGTTGACGAAATGGAGGCCAGGCGACCCATAATTCCTTACACGACTCGACTGTGTATCCGGCAGCGGTAAATAGATTACCTGCGCACATGGGGCTCCATGTATAAAAATGTTGATTTATATCTTTTGGCGTGTACGGATACTGGAACTCATGGGGCACAACACAGATAAATCGGCC
>JAPKCZ010000376.1 GCA_028822745.1 Kiritimatiellia bacterium
ACTAAAATTCGCCCGCGGCTGGATGTGAAGCCGCCAAGGATGACGGGTGTGTTGTTGCGTAAATTTAATGTTGTCGATAACAGCTGTTTGCCGTTTCGCGAAATGACCGCTTTCAACCCGTTCTGCGGTCCCGTGCATTGTATAGAGAAGCCGTGGCTGAGTGATGCACTGCCCTTGGCCGGCAAGCTCAGGGCGCTGCTGTTGAGCAAGTCGAATCCTGTGTAGGGCAGATTCTTGCGCAAGGTGCCAGACACATCGCGAAGGCCGCCGGCGACAGATGAAGATTCGTTGTGCGCTTCAACCAATCGAACCGATAGCTCCGCAGCTTCCGCGGACACGGCGCAGACACAGAAAGTGAGGGCTGCGATGACAAGATGTCGGGAAAATCGGGCAGCGTGCATCATTGTTCCTCTATCCAGACGATTGTGGCGCCTTCGGCGTCATCGTTGAAAATCATGACAGCAGCATGGCTCACGGCCACTTGGAGCGATTGCACCGTGTCGGCGTAGGCGGTAGCCGGACGCATATTCAAGAACAGTAAAGCGGTGATAACGGCCAGGCTTGCCGTTGCGGTGGTCCAGCGGATGCCCGTTTCATGCCGGCGGTAGAACGTAGGCGAGGGGACCGACGCCTGCGGCAAGCGCGCAGCGCGCGTACGAAACGTCGACCAAAAGGTATCTTTCGATTCGATTTGTGTCGATTCGGCCTCGGTTGCTTTATGAAGTGTGTCTTTTACGATATTCATGCTGTCTCCTTTATACGCTCAGGAGATTTAGCCGTCAATGTCTCCACCTGTTGGCGAAGTTTTCGACGGGCGTTAAAAAGGCGCGACATCGTCGTTCCCATGGAAATATCGAGTGCAGCAGCGATTTCTAGATAGCTCAAGCCGTCCACGTACCTGAGTAGCAGGGCATGTCGGTGCGGTTCAGGAAGGGCCGCCAAGGCGCGTCGGCATAGTGCTTGGTCCTCAAGGCTCTGCATAGCGTCCAGCGGGCCCGTTTGGGTTGGGTCGTCGACCTCAGCCACACGGTCCTCGCTATCGCGGTCTGCGACGCGCCCGCGGTGACGCACCTTGCGACGCCGAATCAGGTCCAGAGATTGGTTGCGCGCGATACCACACAGCCACGTGCTGAGGCTGGATCGTCCTGCGAAGCGTGGCAGGGCACGCCAAGCCTTCAGGTACGTATCCATTACAACATCCTCCGCGTCATCAGGGCCAACCAGGCGAAAGGCAACAGCGTATATGCGCGCACGCAGCGGCTCGAACAGCGCTGCAAACGCGTCCATATCTCCGTTCTGTGCTTGTCGAAGTTGGCGCTTCACATGAAATCTCTATACTGGTTTGACGCACGCGAAGCGTGCTTTATTCACGCATGATGCTTTCAGCGGTACGTTCCACCGAAATGTGACGCACGACGAATGCGATCACTTGAGGGTGAAGAGCAGTTCGCCCAACCTGCCCGCCGTGGCCACATAGTCGCCCTGAACACGGCCGGCTGATCCGCTGTAAGCTGCGGCGACAGCGCCGCTGAGCACAATGTCGCCATTCTTGAGTGGTGTGCCGCGCTGGATGAGGTGACGGCTCAGCCAGAGGTATGCATTCCATGGATCGTACATGACGGCGCTGCTGTCACCGCCGACGACAAAGGCGATTTCGGCTTCGATCATGAATTTTCGAAAGGATGCTGCTTCAAGCGTGCCGCCTTCTGGAACACGGCTCGAAGCGAATAAGCGGCCGCTCAGGGGCGCGTCAATGTTCCAGCGGCGTTGTGCCGCAGAACTGGCGAAGGCGAGTTTGTAGCCGATGACAGGCTCCTCGCGGTCTTTGCAGAGTCGGTCCTGGACGGTGTAGGCGTCGTCGAGCGTCATTCGTCCGATTGCATAGGTGACGGGGTCGATCAGGCGCTGCTGTTCATGACTGGCCTTGAGAAGGAGCACGCTCGCGTCCCGGATTGGACCTAAGTCAGTTTTGTTGGGGTCAGGGGCTTGCGCGGACAGGTTGACTGTTGTCAGTAATAGGATCAGTGAAGAAAGAAGTCGTATCATGCGTGGTTTCCTTGTCATTTGTGGATGCGCAGGTGTCATTAACGCCAAACATAGTGCGGGCAATTGGCGTCATATATCGAGCATTTTCCAATTCGTCGGTGCGTCTTTAAAAATGGCCGAAGTTTGGGCTTGCGACAGGAGGCGGTGCGAGCGTATATTCCCTGACTTTAGTTACGGGGTCGTAGCTCAACTGGTTAGAGTTCCAGACTGTCGATCTGGTTGTTGCGGGTTCGAGTCCCGTCGATCCCGCCATTACCTACAGGGTTTTGGAAAAAACGAAGAAATGGACGCCGTAGCATGACACGAAACTGTTACGGTTTTTTTATTGCCCACGCCCATTCTTTGCCGCTGCGTCTGCGAGGGTAGACTCAGCGTTGGAGATTCTGTACGCTATTATCGTCTCTTCGTCGTGATACCAAATCTCAAGCGGACAAGGAGAAATCAATGACACAAGGTGCACCAACGGTGGACATGGGTCGGTCGTCGGTTAGCGACGCGATGATCGAGGCGTACGCGCTGAATGGTTTCGTGAAGGTACCGAATCTGATCACGGTCGAGAGTGCGAGCGCGTTGCGCAAAGCGGCGCTTGGCGTGGCCACCGGAACGATGCCGAACGGCGACGAAGCCTATGCCGAACGGCTGACCCAGCAAGTTAATGTGTGGCGTAGCAACGCGATTCTGAAGCAGATCACCATGAGTCCCGGGATTGCAGCCATCGCCGAGCAGCTCGCAGGCTGCGAGCTGCGTGTCTGGCATGACCATCTGTTGTCGAAGGCACCTCGAAACGGCTTTGCGACCGAGTGGCATCAGGATCGCCCGTATTGGCCGTTCGAAGGCAAACCCAGCACGATCTCGGTGTGGATTGCGTTACAGGACACCCCCGCAGATCTGGGCTGCATGAGCTTTATGCCCGGTAGTCAGCGTATGGATGACCTGACCGCGCAGAGCCTGGCAGATGCCCGTTCGCTGTTCGGAGTCGCGCCGGAACTCGAATTCGAATCCAAGGTAACGGTGCCGCTGAAAGCCGGTGAGGCAACCTTCCACAACGGACGCACCGCACACATGGCGAACGCGAACCAGTTGGACGCGTGGCGCATCGCGCATGTGACCATCTACATGCAGAACGGCGTTACCTTTTCGGGGAAGCCCCATGGTGTCACCGCCGAATACAGCAAAACCGTTTCAGGGCTGACGCAGGGCGATGCCCTGGATGGTGCCTGGTTCCCGCGAACGGCTAAATAGTGACTTCATAGGAATGCACACACCTGTTCGGTTTTAGCCCGGATGGAACCAAAAGTGTTGATATTTAGGTGTTTTCATACTACCAA
>JAPKCZ010000377.1 GCA_028822745.1 Kiritimatiellia bacterium
TACCGTTGTAGATTTTGTCGACCTCCGTTTGCAGCGTCGTCGGGATATAGCTTTCGGCCTCGCCTGTTCTCAAGTCCGGGACGGCGTCCGAATTTGAGCTGCGGGAACCGACGGCGTCACGTGAAACGCTGGGGGGCGTGAGCTCAACGAAGTCAGGGTACACTTTTGGGGCAGGATTGCGCATATGCTCGGTGACCTGCTCCATTGAGCGGACCATGGCAATGGTGATGAGCTGTTCTGCGCGTGTATTGTCGGCGAAGGCGCGTGCGGCCATACGCTCGACGCGCATCGAAATGGCGAAAGCGACGCACAGGATCGTCAAAATGGAGAGCAGGCCCAGAACGATGATCAGCGCGATGCCGCTACGTGGATCCGTGTGTAGGTCGTCCGCCCTGCTGTTGTTCGGAGGATCAGTTTTCAAGCTTGTCTTCATAGTGCTCTTCATGGATTACGGTTTGGGTAACTGCCTCGGGATATATAGCCGACACGATTTCGTAAATACACACGTCTTGCGTAACGCCTGGCGTTCTGTTCGATGAACCGATCCAGTTCGCCTGTCATTTGCATACCCATGCGGGTCATGGGGTCAGCGGTCATGATCAGGGCCAACTGCTCTGATTCTTTGTCATTTAGAACTTCGACAAAAATATCAACAAACAGGGGCAATGTGTGGCCATGATCACGCGAATCATAGTTGCGGACCATGCCCATGCCGTTTGTGGTCGGTACATAGGCACTGAAGGCGATGATATGTTCGGCAGCCAATTTGCCCTGTCGCGGATTATCCTGATACCAATCTGGATTGTAGTAACTGTGGCTTGTTTCCGACGCGTTTTTTACCATGCTTGCGCTGAACTCGCTGCGCATGACACGGTACTGGTGCTCCAAGACAGGGTCATCGTTCCCGAGCGTGCGGACGTAATACATCATTTCCCGTGTGGCGCGTCGTTTGTCGCCCCCGCTGGGCGTCGCATCTTCTGATAAGGTGACAAAGCAGATCTCGCTGTTGGTGTGGCCGTAGGTTTCGTACCCGCTGATGCTCTTCGGCGTCTTGTTGCGTTCGTCTTGAATGATGAAGGTCATGTTTTCATCGCAAATGGCGTACTGCAAATCGTTGGCGATCATCTGGATCAGCGCGCGCCCCTCCATGTTGTTATCCACACGGCCGGTGCCCATCGTCCAAGCTCGGTCACTCTCGCGGAAAATGGCGGCCAGTACCCACACGATCACCATTAAGATAGCCATCGATGCAAGCAGCTCAATGAGGGTAAATCCACCGCGCCGTGTTTGGCGCGTTATTTGTGGGTGCACGCCGGACATCACAAATCCCCCGGGTTGTCGATTTCGGTATAGAAAATTATGGCATCTTCATCTTGCCAACTGCCGAATTCCCCGCCCCAGACCTTTAGGGTCACCTCGGCGATGTTGACATCCCAATTGAGGATATCTGTGAACAGACCCGCTCGTCGCGACTCCACCTTGAGTTGGTAGCGCAGGACATGATTCATTACTTCGGAAGTCGTCTGCGAATGAATTGGGATATTTATATATTTCAGCGTATGCTGTATGTCATCGCCCAGCACTTGGGGGGTGCCTAATTTGAGAGGGTTGATTTTGACCTTTTCCCAAATTTGCGGCATCGCGACAAGCAGGTTGGTTTGACCAGTTTGGAAGTCGTTCCAGAAAAACTCCCAGTTTCCAACGCCACTGCGGGCAAGGTCCGTAGAGATCGCTCGTAGACCACCAAAAACGTTGTCGGCAAAAATGGCAGATTGCGTGTCCGCCAACGCCTCTGCGCTTGATTCGAGCCCACTGCTCATGAGGGCAAACAGGGCCATAATGCCAATCGCAACCACGGCAATGGACAGGGCAACCTCCATGAGTGTGAAGCCAGCGCATCGTTGTGTTTGGGTGGGGTTGTTCACGCGCTTACCTTTCGTACTCTGTTAGACGGCCCGTCAGCGGTTGCAAGCGGAGCACGGTGTGGAGCACATTGGTACCGGGCCTGCTTTCGCGCATTCCGATCCAGCGGGCGGTGGCACCGTTAGCTGTTCCTCCGTCGACCTTGAATACCAGAGGTGCAACGTAGGCATTCTTGACATCGCCATACGCCGGAAGGGCTGCGCCGTTTTCGTAAAAGGCGATTCCGTCTGATAGCCAATTCGTGGCGCCGATCATTTGGTCGAGACCCGTGTCCTTGTTTTTAAACGTAATCGCGTAATAGCCGCGTGAGGGGTTACCGGTGTTGCCGTAGGTGATGGTTGTTTTGGTTCGCTTCGTAATGGCGTTTTGACGCGCCATGGATACCGAGGATTTGAACATCATGGCAGACGCACGAATCGATGAACCGGAACCCATCTTGCTAAAGGCCGCAATGGAAAGCGCCAGCATAGCGCCCATGATGGCCATGACGGCGAGCAACTCTATGAGCGTAAACCCTGATCGTTGTTGGCGTGGTCGCATTATAATCCCCACGTGTTGAGGAGGCTGTCTGGATCGCCCGGCGTATTTCCCCATGAAACGGCGGCGGCGGTGTTGTTCGGCACAATTTGATCAAGCGTTGCAAACCCATTTTTTGGCGTCGGCTTAACATGGACGTCGCCGTCGCCGTCTCGATCCAGGGCAATATAGATTTCATTTCCCCAGGCATCTACAAACGTATCGTTCTGGCCGGAGCCCGTCACCCAGGTAGGGTCGATCTCGATAAATAGAAAGTTGCGCGGATTGTTGGTGAGATCATGAATAAAGTCGCCGTGATGCGTCGTGAAATCTACGCCTTGCACCGCCTGTCCCGGCCATCGGCCGTATTCGTTCTTGTAGGACTTGGCTGCGGCAACAATCGAGTGTAGCTGAGTACGCACACGGCCCTTTTTAGCTTTTTCGATTAAGTGGAGTATCGCAGGAAAAAGCAGTCCGGAGAGAATGAGGATTATGGCGACGACAATGATCAGTTCCAGCATGGTGAAACCGGATTGCTTTGATCGAAGGCGTGTGTGGACGTATTTCATTTTTATTGTTCCCAGCTACGAAGGACGTGGCCTTCGACGTTATCGTCAACATTCGGATTATAGGTCCAGACGATAAAATCACGCCCGATCGAGGCCGTAGGTGGATCGAGCGGTTCGCCGATGCCCTTGTTGACATAGTGGTCAAAATTCTTGTCGAATTTGACATGATACCAATATTTGAGATTGTTTTTGCTCGCTTCGGCGCTACCCCATGGCGTGATCGGGTCGCCGTCGCTATCTAGACGTTTGAAATCCATGAATGCCTGTTCTTTGGAATTCAGGCCATCGATGTTCTGGCCATTCAGTAGCCCTGCAATGCTGCCAATGATGGGGGCTCCGGGTGATTCGAAACTGGGAATGAGGCCT
>JAPKCZ010000378.1 GCA_028822745.1 Kiritimatiellia bacterium
TCAAAGAACCCCTGAATCTGCTGTGCGTGCAAATCGACAGTGAGCACACGGTCAGCGCCGGCAGCCACCAATAGGTTGGCGACCAGTTTCGCGGTAATGGGGACACGTGGCTGATCCTTGCGATCCTGACGCGCGTAGCCATAAAAAGGCAAGACGGCGGTGATCCGGTTCGCGGACGCGCGGCGCATGGCGTCAATCATGATCAATAATTCCATCAAACTTTCGTTGGGTGGCTTACAGATGGATTGCACCACAAACACATCACGTCCGCGGATGTTTTCCTTAATTTTGACGAAAATTTCCCCATCCGGAAAGTGCTTGATCTCAATCTCGCCCAGCGCTATTCCCAAATGGGAAGCGATTCTGTTCGACATGGCCGGGTTGGATGTACCCGTAAAAATTTTCATTTCCCTTTTCACGTACGAAAAGCCTTAGTTAAGTCAATAAACAAACGTTAAATCGTGCTGGTTGCCCGACTAGGATTCGAACCTAGACTACAGCCGTCAAAGGGCCGTGTGCTACCATTACACCATCAGGCAACGTCCAAAATTTTCGAAGACGAACGTCCAACCTAAGCGCGCTAGAGCCCTGTCCGATTTCCGGTATCAAAACGGATGGTGATAGTGTTTTCGGCTGTCATTGTCAAGCCAGCAGCGCAAAAGCGTCGGGGAAGCACATGCACTTGCGGGCGTTTGGCGCTTTGGCTATAGTTCAGGCACATAACGATCGAAATCAGGAAAAAATAACGCAGGAACGTTTATGCCGAGCCCCAAAACAGAAGAAGAAACACCCATAAACACCTTAGAAGAGGCTCGCGAACGCATTGGCGCCCTCGAAAAATCTCTAGACGAAGCCATCGACGTGATTTTAAAGCGCGACGCGCAACTTCTACAGTACGAACGCAACATCATGGAACTCGAAAGACGATTGGATATCGCAAAAAAAGACTAATTTCGATGTTTTGCACCATTTTCCGACACTTGCCCTCGCTGGCCGAATAACCTACACTTCCCCCTCTCATTCAACTCGTTCTGGAGCCAAACCAAACATGATGACCCGCCAAACCGCCAAACGCCACGCCATCGTTTCCAGCGCCATCGTTGTGCTCGGCATTATCACCGTCATCGTCACAACCGCACTTGCCTATCCAAAGACGGGCTTTTGGGCGGGCTACGTGGATGGCTTCAAAGGAACGGGCTATATGGCCATCCTGCTGGGCACGACCTGGTGCGGCCTGGCCTGCCTCAATCTGTTTACAGACTTTTTCAACATCAACCGTAGTTTGCAGGCGGACAAGTTTGCCCTCATGATTTCGATCATCATCGGGGCAACGGTATTACTGATGGCCATTGTGATCCCGAATGTAAACCTCTACAAAGAGAAACAGTTCTCGAAAAATGCTAAACAGAAAGCCGAACAGACCAAACACCACGACAACCTGAAGCTTCTTGTCGCAGCGGGCCTCTTGGCCGGCGGCGCCATCATCGGCAGCGTGCCCACGCGACGATTCTTCAAGCGCGCCTAAGACACCTCACTCAACCCCTTCACTCAGCGCTCAGAATTCAACCTCAGACGACGACCCGCATCGAAAATTCAGATGCGCTATAGACAAAGCCTTAATAATTCTGTACTCATGCTGCTTGATTTTGATCGTGAACCCATAGCCTTCCGATAGCACCACCATAAGTATGCCAGCCAACGACCCCCCCCCAACACCCGACGACGCGACACAGCCTCCGCAACCCGCTGAAGCTAGCCCTGCTGACCGTGACCTCATACTGGACCTGAATTTTGTCCCGGACTGGGCCAAAAAATCGCCCGCCGATGCAGCCGTTGTTGTCCGCAAGGAAACGCCCAGTGGGCGTGATCGACGCCCCAAACGCGACGGCCCCAAACGAGACAGCGGAAAGCGACCAGCACCACGAGACGGCGGCAACGGGCGGCCACAGCGCAGTGGCGGTGGCGGTGGCGGACGCGACCGACGCCCAGAAGCGGGCAACTACAACGCCAGACCTCGCCCTTTCGCGCCCCGCGAAACCCGCGCCCCCATGTCCATTCGCTTCGTACCGGACGATCAACACCTGATCGTCATCCTTAAAAAACTTCGCAATACGGCGCGAGCGTATCCCTTGCTCGAAATAACGGCGCTCTTCCTAAAGCACCCAGACACCTGCCGAGCACTGATTGAAGTCGACAGCCGCGACGCCGACCAAAAACTTTACCAGTGCACGCAGTGCGGCGCTGTCGCCTTTGATGAAAAGACGTTGCACACACATCTTTTGAACAATCACATAGCCGACCTGTTCGTCGAGGAAAGCATTGAGGCTGAACCGCCGAAAGGCAATTTCGTCTGCGTTCGTAAATGTGGTCTAAGCGGCGAACTGTTGGGCCCACCAAACCACAACAGTACAGAGTTACGCATCTTGGATATGCACGCAACCCGCTTCAGCAACATGACGATCGAGCGCTACCGCGAACATATCAAAACGCTGCACGACAGCGAATTGATCGAAGCGTGGAAAGAGCAATGGCGCACACAAAAGGTGTATCGTCTGAAATCCGACGTTGAAAAGGCGACGACCGCTGATCCGGCACCATCCAAATCAGACAGCGCCCCACGTGCTGAGACGCCGGACGACACCGAAACGCCCGCAGACGATGCAGCGCCAGCAGATGACACCAATCAGAATGAAACCGTTCAGGAAGACGCACCACAGGCAGAAGCCACCGCAGACGACGTGGTAGAGTCCACACCTGCGCCCCCTGCGACGGACGACATCAAATCCTACTCCCAAAGCGAAGCTGCGGAATACTTTTTGAATACGCATGGCGGCAAAATGATTCGCAAAACCTTCCGCGCAACCGTACCCGCCGCCATTGCCCGCAAAACGGAAGACCCCGCGTTACGCGAACGCGTTCTGGACGCATGGCGCCGAGAGTGTCAAGCGCCCCGCTCCATGACCTTTGCGATTCGCGGCGCCTTCAAGCACCGTAAAATGCACATTTTCAAAGCCGGGAAGCAGATGGAATTCGTGACCGCCACACCACCGGTCCCCCTTGACCCAGAACGCGCGACCGAATCTATTGGCGAAGTCCTGCGCTTTCTTCAGGAACATCCAGGATGCGCTCGAAAAGCCCTCGTCGAAGGCCTACGCCCGGGAGCGTCCAGCTCAAAAGAACGTGCGAACGAAATTCTAGGCCCACTAAGCTGGATGGTCGAGCGTGGCCACATTATTGAATTTTTCGATGGCACGCTTGCCGTTCCACGCAGCGGATCTTCTCCAAAACGACGTCCGCCAAAAAAGGAATCTGCCAAAGCCGCAGAGCCTGCCAAAGCCGCAGAGCCTGCCAAAGCCGCAGAGCC
>JAPKCZ010000379.1 GCA_028822745.1 Kiritimatiellia bacterium
GCGCGACGCCACTGGCCATCAGGCCAAGGCTGACCCATTGCGCGGTGGAGTGACGACCCAGTATAAGCCGTTGCGTACCGCGGAAGTTTTCCAGAAGAAATCGAGACAGTGGGTAGCTCAGTAAGTAAACGCCAGCGACGAGCCCAACATTTCGGGATTTGAGGTATAGAAACACCAGTAAACCGTAAAGGCCTAGGTTGGCAACTGTTTCGTAGAGCTGAACAGGGTGAACCGGGAGGCTGTGGGTCTGGTGAAATTCGACCAGCTTGTCCTGGTGTTGTTGTTGCCAAGGTGCTGAGCCGCGCGGAAAGACGCAACTCAATTTCCCTTGAAATGGGCGACCGAAACAACAGCCGTTCATGAAACACCCGATCCGCCCAAGGGCGTGCCCGAGGGGAACCGAAATAACGACGAAGTCGAGCATGGCGATCAGTGGAATGCCGCGCCGCTTGGCGAGTAGCAGAGCGGAAAGAGCGGCCCCGACAAAGCCGCCATAGTAAATCAACCCACCTTCGTAGATGCGCAACGCGCTCAGCGGGTCTTTGCTGTAGGTGTCGAGGTCGGCGAGGACATAGTTAACGCGGGCGCCTAGAATACCGCCGACCATGACCCAGAAAAGGAGATCGGAACATTCCTGAAGCGGCCAGCCGCGCCGCCGACCGATCACGATCCAGTTGATGAGCGCCGCCGAAAAGGCCAGTGCCATAAAGACGCCATACCAGTGGATGGTTAGGTCGCCAAGTTCTAGAAAAATCGGTTTCATCGCTGCTTCCGGTTCGAGCGTCGTAAATGGAGGCGGTACTATCGCAGGAAACGGGTTCAGCGATCAAGCGCCATCGGTTTCGCCGCCTGTCGAAGAGCGTGTTCGTGAGCTATGTTGCGTTGACATTACGTGTCTATGTCCCGCGCATGACGCATTCCTCTCCAGCTCCGCGTTGAATACGCTTGATTCAAGGCGCACCATATACGAATCTGTTGACTGGTAATGCCCTCGCTTCGCGATCGTATTCCAATAGGCGTCCGATGGAAAGTTTCGCATATGGCCGACGAAGAGACTCAGATTCAATTAGACCGAATTGATGTGTTCGAATGCAGCGCATGCAACACGGCGCTTGATGTGTCTGATCTTGAGCCGTTCACCGAGGTGGAATGCCCGAATTGTGAAAAGCGCGACAACGTCCCGGCCAAGCTTGGTCAATTTACACTACTAAATCTTATCAATACAGGTGGGATGGGGGCCGTGTATCGCGGTCGCGACGACTCCCTTGGCCGCCTTGTTGCCATCAAGGTCATGCTTAAAAGGTTGGGCGAGGATCCCAAGGTGGTCGAAGATTTTAAGCGTGAAGCGCAAGCGGCGGCACGTCTTAACCATCCCAATGTTGCTCAGATCTATTCGTTTGGTCAGGAGCACAGCCAGCCATACATCGTGATGGAGTTGGTGTCGGGAAAGCGTTTTGACAAAATGATCGACCGCGGGCTGCCACTGGATCCAGCTGTCGTTATGAAAGTGGGCGTCGAAATCGCCGAGGGGCTCAAGGCGGCTGAGGCGATCGGGCTGGTACACGGTGATGTTAAGCCTGAAAATATTCTGTTAGACGAGTCCAACAGTGCCAAGCTTGTGGACTTCGGGATCGCCAGTTTTGCGGATCAGGCTCAGCCGGAAGGCGGAATCTGGGGCACGCCGTATTACATTGCTCCAGAAAAGGTGACGCAGAAGAAGAGCGACACGCGATCGGATATCTACAGTTTGGGCGCCTCGCTCTACCATGCGCTTTCCGCCAAACCGCCGTTCGAGGGAAAAACGCCCGTTGATGTTGTTCGTGCCCGCCTCGATCACTCGCCCCCGCCCTTGGATGAGGTCAACAAGGAGATTCCCAAGGGAGTCTCGGAAGTTGTGGCACGCATGCTCGAACGGGAACCTTCGCGCCGCCACCCGACGTATGCGTCCTTGATCAGCGACCTGCGCCGTGAATACGACCGTAGCGCAAAGTCGCGGACGGGCCCTTTGAGTACAGGTGTCGCGGGTAAACGAATTCGTATAAAGAAATCATCGCCGAGCGTCTCCACGCCGACCGTTGCTGCGGGTGCGACCATCCCTGCCGCTGAGCCTGTTGGACGAACGGTAAAGCTGGCCAAGCGATCATCGCCGCGGCGGGTCGCTGTCACGACGATTACGCAGAAAACGCCCGAGCAGCTCAAGTTGGAGCGAAAAGTCCGCCGAAAGGCGAGGGTGATGCAGGCGACTATTTTCGGCATCATCATTTTCTTGCTGGCCGGCGGCGGTGTGGCGGTCATGGTGAAAAAGAACCATGACAAAAATATGGCCGCACGCAGCCGCGCGCACCGCGTGCGGATTGCCAGTGAAGAATGCGAGCAACTTCTGTCGAAAGTGAACGCATTTAGCGGCGTGATTGCGTCGACGTCAAAACGTGTCGAGCCACTTATAAAGGTTATTGAAGAGGCTGTACTTTTCATTGAAGAAAAGCCGCTGAAATCATTTTATCCAGCCGGTCACTTCACCAGCAGCGACGCGTTGCCCCTCAAAGAAGAAGATGATGGTGGTGGTGGCGCTGTCGACGCTGTCGAGGCGCCTGAAGTGGATGGCGAATTGACGGCCGATCCATCCGCGCCTGCCATCGACGAAAACGGTCGCGAAGCACCTTTCGATGCGGAAGGCCGTCGTCCTGCCGCGCCGGCAAAGCAACCGGATGTCGCGCCAAAAGCAGCGCCGCCCAAGGCGCCTGCTGCCGAGCGTACAGCGAATGTGGATGAAGATGGTCGTGAAGCCCCGTTTGATGCGGAACCGCGTCCTGCCGCACCGGCAGAAAAATCGGCAGTGGCCAGCGAGGCAGCGCCAGCAAAAGCTCCTGCCGATGCAGACGAAGCCACAGATGGAGCCGCCGACGAAGCCGATACCAATGCGGTGGACGTTGCAGAGGCATTTGTTGAGCAGGTCACAAAAGTACGTGACCCGATCGATGGGCCAGAAGTGGTTGTGCTTGCCGATCAAGTCGTCATTTTTTCTGAGCGAATTACCACGCGACTCGACGAAGTTAACGTCCGCGCCCTTTCGGCTGATCAAATGTTGGGCATCGCTGAGGACGCGCGCGACCCAGCCGTCGCCGAGGCGCAGATTGCTGGCATACAAGAGCACCTCGATTTCGTGACGCACGCGAAAGAGGACGTGTCGGAGTGGTTGGACGAGGCCAAGGAACTGACCGCGAAGGTGTCGCAGGCGCGTGCCGTGACAACAGCACAGCGTGCACGTGCTGCGGACTTAGCCCGGCAGCAAGCCGAGGCCGAGCGTTATGCTGAAAAAGTAAAGAACGAACGCGAATTGGTCAGTACGCTTGCCGCTGATG
>JAPKCZ010000380.1 GCA_028822745.1 Kiritimatiellia bacterium
GCCGCGATGGGGACCGCACTGCGTGATCCATAGCCCCCATGTTCAACAACGACTGCGATCGCGATGGCGGGCCGCTCTGCAGGTGCAAAACAGACAAACCAGCTGTGATCCTCTCCGGCCGGGTTCTGGGCCGTCCCTGTTTTGCCTCCCGCACTCACACCAGAGGCCATCATGCCGCGGCCGGTGCCTTGCGTGACGACTTTTACCATCAGCGCTCGCAGCGTTTTGGCCGTTTTGGGGGTTAGCGGCGCGCCGAGCAGTTCGAGAGCGGCCTCGGCGTCGATGTGCGGCTTGAACTGTCGCCCGTCGGCCGCAATGACGGCGACAGCACGTGCCATCTGAAAGGGCGTCACCAGAACTTCGCCTTGGCCGATGGCGGTTTGCGTCAACACGCGTGTCGGCGCGCCCGTCAAATCCGGGAGGCGACTTGCTTTTGCCGTCAAACGGCCGTCCGACCCCGTGAACAGCGTCTGGCTCTTGGTCAGTTCAAAACGGTTCAACATGTCCGTCATGCTCTGTGCCCCGAGCAGGGGGGCGAGGCGTGCGAAGTAGACGTTGGAGGATTTTACAAGCGCTGTCGACAGGTCGATCATGCCGTGCCCGCGCCAGTGTCGACCCTCACGTTCGTTTTCGTAAAATTCGTGGTCGCGAATCGGGGGGAGGCCTGGGCCGGGCGAGTAGCCTTCGGCTGGGCAGTCGATGCTGCCTGTCTTGCCTGCATGAATGGCCGCGGCGGCCATAAAAATTTTAAACGTTGAGCCAGGTGGATAAAGACCGTCGAGCGCGCGGTTGAGCATGGGCGAGGCGGAGTCGGTCATCGCTGAGCCAATTTGGTTCTGGTTGAAGTAGGGCGCACTGGCCAACAGTCGAATAGCGCCTGTGCGTGGATCGATGGCGACGGCTGCGCCACGTTGGCCACTCAAAAGGCGCGCCGCTTCCACCTGTAGGCGGGCGTCCAGCGTGAGAACGGTGTCATTGCCCAGCACCATGCCGTGGCGCAACATGTTCTGTCCAAAGCGACGCAGGTGTTTCACGTCGCTCCCGCTGCGCCCGGTGAGATGTGCCTCGTTGGCACGCTCGATACCGACGGTGCCATATTTCGGGTGGACGTATCCGACGATGTGACAGGCGGCTGGCGCGAATGGGTAAAAGCGCGGGCGCCCTTCTTTGGGTTTGGATTCGGCCAGTATCAACATGTTGCGATCAAGGATACGGCCGCGATGCAGACCCTCGCGTGGATTGGCTGTGCGTCGGCTGTAACGCGTCATGAAAGCCACGAACTCAGCGTTGCGGAAACCGGCGAGTTGCCACGACGCTTGATAGCCGAAAATGGCGAGCATGCCGATCGTAAGTAAGCGCATGAGGGTGGTGTGCGGACCGGAGGGTACGCGTTTACGAGTGCGTGACAGGGCGTTTTGCCGTATGGCAAACCAGGCCGCCAAAATGGCAAACAGAATGGGCAGCCCGCGTGTGAGCCACTGCATGGCATCCAGTGTATTGAGGAATTTTGTAAAGCTGTCGATGGGTCGTCCCGTTCGCTATAGAGTTGCTCAGCATTAAGCCACAGCACTGCCACAATGTCGAACGACGAAAAGCGCTATCTTAACTCCTGCGCGTTACACCAACAGTGCCAGCCATCGGAATTTTACAGAAGGTCGCGAAGATCGCAAAGTTTCGGACGCAGGCCGACCAAGCCTTCAGATGGTAAGCGTGGCGTCCTTCTGTAGAAATATTCGTAGTTGATTAGGGCTATTCAGCACTGTGGGCTCCGTCTTTAATTCTGTCTTTTTCTATTACCTGGCCTTGGAAATCACCTTTTTTTATTTTGATGTGAATAAATCCGCAGTGCCCCCCGTCAAACCCATATACGACACCAGTGGTTGGTGTCGAAAAGCGGAGGATTGTCATGAAAAGTGGAGCGATATTAATACTGGCCGCGGTTGTTGCCATGGAAATGGTGGCGACGCCGATGGCGCAGGCCGGAGATAGTGAATGGGCGACCGCTGGAAAGGTTCTGGCGGGAGCGGCAGCGTTGCATGTCTTCAGTGGTAGCAGTAATCGCCACCATAAAGATGTCTATGTCGAGCAGCACGTGTATCGGAGCCGCGGACATCATCAACCAAAGCGCTATTCCTCGAGTTCGAGTTGTGGCACCTCAAGGCGGGTCACGACCTATACGTCGCGTCACAACAACCACGGGCATTCACGTCGTCACGTTAAGGTTGACCGATGTGATGGATGTCATCGTGTGCGCTCGCAGTGCCGTTGTGGCCCCGTGGTGATCAGCCTTTGCGAGGATCGCCGCGTTTATCAGCCGCGCATTCGCGGGCACGTGGCCTACATTCAGGAAAGGCGATCCTGCGATGATCGCTGGGTCACCGTTCGGAGCTGTGCCAGTATCTGGTAGCAGCGAAGGGGCTATGGCAAAAAAAGGGCGCACGGAGGAACCGTGCGCCCTTTTCGGGTGGGGACAAACGCCCCGCGTCTCGGGAAGGTGTTACTTAATGAACAGCATTTCCTGATACGTTGGCAACGGCCAGAGTTCATCTGGAACAATGGCTTCGAGTGCATCGACATGCTCGCGAACGTCAAGCATCTTGGGCAGGATCTCGTCCCGCACAAAGATACAATGCGCGTTAATGTTCTTGGCGTCGTCTTCCTTGGCTTTGAGCGCTTCAAGTTCGGCTGTGGCTTTCTGAAGCGAGACCATCAGGCCCGTCACGGTATCGAGTGTTGGGTGCTCAAGGTCTCGACCAAGGTCCTTCATGTTCAGCAGCGTGGTCGCCAAATCACCCTGGTAGTGGGCTGCCGCAGGGAAGATCATTGTATTGGCGATCTTGACCACGAGGTTGGATTCCACTCTGACCGATGAAATGTATTGTTCGGCGTACACTTCGTAGCGTGACTCCGTTTCGCGCGGCGACAGAATTTTGAACTTTTTCAAAAGCGCCTTGGTGGCCTTGCTTTTGATTTCTGGCAAAGCGTCGGCTGACGTTTTCAAATTAGGCAGTCCGCGTTTTTCTGCTTCCTTGTGCCAGTCGTTCGAATAGCCGTCGCCATTGAAGATCACGTGCGAATGCTCTTTCCAAACCGCTTTAACAATGCCTTCTATCGCTTTACCAAGCGCTTCCGGTGTTTTTGGCTTTTTGGCTTCGAGCTTCTCTGCAAATTCCGTCAACGACTCCGACATGATGGCGTTCATCACGACCAGCGGGCCACCGATGGACAAGCTCGAGCCGACAGCGCGGAACTCGAAACGGTTGCCGGTGAAGGCCATCGGGCTCGTGCGGTTGCGGTCACCGGAGTGCTTTGGAATCGGCGGAATCACGTCGACACCGATGTGCAGCTGCGACAGTC
>JAPKCZ010000381.1 GCA_028822745.1 Kiritimatiellia bacterium
TGCACTAATGTCGAACATGCTTTTCTGCTGCGCGATGATCTCGTCGACGCGTGCATTCTTGAACCCGGTGATGTTATTGCCGCTCAAGCGCTCGGCCTCTTTCGACGACCACATACCCTCGGGATCTTTTCGCAGTGACGCGCCCCAGGCTGACCAGGTCATGTCGAAATTGAATTTATCCATGTCTTTCACCCACCCCGCCCAGTCCTTTTTCTCGATCGTGAATGAAATGCCCACGTCCTTGAGGTCTTCCGCATAAATCGCCAGAAACTTGTCCGAGCTCGGGTTGCGCGTCAAAAACTTGAACGCGAAAGGTTTGCCTTCCTTTTCGAGGATGCCCGTCTCGGGGTTCGCTTTCCATCCACTCTGCTTCAACAGGGCGCGTGCTTTTTCTTTATCAAATGCATAGAAGGCGTTTTTGCAAGGGTGTTGCGATGAATATAGATCTTCGAAATAGGAGCGATGCAGAAAATACTGATTGTACATCAGTGTTTTGTTCATCGAGTCGCGATTGATGAGATGGCTCATGGCCTGGCGTGTGGCGGTGTCGTTGAAGGGCCATCGCCGCGTGTTCATGGCAAAGCCTTGGAATCCGATTGGACTGAAGTTTTCAACGCGCTGTTTGACGATCCAGTTTTTGTCGAACTTCTCACCGACCGCGTCTTTGACCCAGATGCGGGCCGTGTAGATTGGGAAGACATCCAGGATGCCGTCTTTGAATGCCTCATAGGCGTTTTCACGCTCGGCATAAAAACGATGGGTAATGGTTTCAAAGTTGTAAACGTGCGCATTGCGCTTGTAGCGACGCGCCCACCAGTCCTCACGGCGCTGCATTTGAATGAACACGCCTTCCTTGATCTTGCCGATTTTGTAAGGGCCGGATACGACCGGGAATTCGAAGTGGACCTTGTTGAAGTTTTTTCCCTCGAGCGCATGTTTTGGAAGTATCGTGAACGAGCCGGCGCCGCCAAGGTTGCGCCAGTGCACTT
The DNA here is from genome assembly GCA_028822745.1 of Kiritimatiellia bacterium. Lineage (GTDB taxonomy): Bacteria > Verrucomicrobiota > Kiritimatiellia > UBA8416 > JAIOPI01 > JAPKCZ01. Next base: position 990 of record JAPKCZ010000381.1, read on the forward strand.
CGCGTGCGGTGAAGCGCACCACATTGGACTCTAAAACCTCCGGGCGGTGAAAGCTCTCCAGGGGGACTTTGTGAACGCCTGTCAGATAGTTGGTGTTCATGATGGTGTCGTACGTCCACAGCACGTCCTCGGCGGTGATTGGCTTTCCGTCGCTCCAGCGTGCGTGTTCGTCGATCCGGAACGTGAACGTTTTTCGGTCATCGGCAATGGACCACTGTTTTGCGAGGCCGGGCCTGTATTCGGCCGTTATCGCGTCGGTCTCGAGCAGGGTCTCGTACATGCTGTAAAAGGCCTGTGCTGTGAACGAATTGTTGTCGAGTAGGTAGTTGAGGCTCTTTGGGTACTGTCCGGAGAAGGCCGAGATGTTGCCGCCGGAATAGGCATCCTCACTGGCGAGCGGGTGTGGCCCGTCCTTCCAGTCCGGTCCCGGGAAATCCTGATCCGCGTTGGCGTACAGGGCGAAACTGAGCGTAAGGGCAACAAGGTGTTTGTACATAACTTCTCCTGGACAGCAGATCAAATGTCAAAATCGTCCAGCCAGTCTAGTGGATTATGTCAACCGATTCAAGCAGGGGGAGTGTGTGAGTGTGTGGGTGTGTGAGTTTGGGAGTTTGCCACTCCGCTTCGCTCCGTTGCCGCCGAAGCGTCGGCCTGTCTCCCTTCGGTCGGCTTGGTGCTTGGCTGTCGTCCTGGCTTGGAGTTGACACTGTTTATCAAGGCTTTCCGGACCAATATTCAATATCCAACAAGGAATGTCCAACCGACCAAGGGAGATCAATTGCCGCCCTTCCCTAGAAAATCGGGCGACAGCAGACGATATCCGCATCGTATTCTCCTCCTTGGATATTGGACATTCCTTGTTGAATATTGGATATTCCTCCCCCTCGTCCTCCTACATGTGACAACCTATTTCAGGCCGCGACCATTTTCCCTCACACACACCCACGCACCCCCACACATCCGTGCGCAATTGCCTCACGGTTGCCTTGGCTTTCGCCCGCCGGGTATTCTATAGTCCGCTCATGAAAGGTGTTCGACTCGATATCCATTTGGCCGAAGCAGGATTGCTGGAAAGCCTAGAATTCGCTCAACGCGTTATTCGTGCCGGCCAGATCCGCGTGAACGGGCAATTGGTCGATAAACCAAACGCCCTGGTTCGCGAAGGGGACAGCTGTGAGGTGATTGCGCCGCCACGCTTTGTCAGTCGGGGCGGCGATAAACTGCTGGCCGCACTCGACGCTTTTCCTGTCACACCGAAGGACTGCCGCTGTGTCGATATAGGGTCGTCCACGGGCGGGTTCACCGACTGCATGCTGCAGCACGGTGCGGTGCATGTTGTCGATGTCGATGTCGGCAAAGGGCAACTGCATTGGAAACTACGCAATGATCCGCGCGTCACCGTCATGGAAGGGGTCAATGCCCGATACTTGACGCCGGCAGACCTGCCCTATGCACCGGAATGGGCCAGTGTCGATGTTTCGTTCATATCGTTGACAAAGGTGTTGCCCGCCCTTATAGACGTTCTCGCCAGGCAGGCCGAAATCATTACGTTGATCAAACCTCAGTTCGAAGCCAGCCGTCGGCAGGTTCAAAAGGGAGGCGTCGTACGATCGGACGCGGTTCGTCAGGAGTGCATAGAGGCTGTGCGCGCCTTTGGAACCGAACGTTTGCGTTTGCGCTGGAACGGCGTTGTGGAATCGCCTGTTCGTGGACCGGCTGGGAACGTTGAGTTTCTGGCGCATTGGACGAAAACTGGAGAATCGTTGTGAAGACTATCGGCCTTTTTGCCAACCCGCAGATCACCCGCGCCCCCGACGTCGTCGCGCGCATCGAAAAATCAGCAGCGGCCTTAGGGATGTCCATTCTGGCGGATCCGCAAACCGCGGCCATGTCGGATTCGGTGCCCAGCGTACCCATCGCGGAAATGCCGGGTAAAGTGGACGCGCTTCTCGCCTTAGGTGGTGACGGGACCATGCTGCGTGCTGTGCGTGAGCTGAACGGGCAGGATCTCCCGGTGATGGGCTTGAACATCGGAAGCCTCGGCTTTATGACAAGTGTTGCCGAGGACAGTCTCGAGCGTGCGATGGACTGTCTGGCCGCGGATCAGTATATGACGAGCCCACGCTCGATGATCGAGTGCGAGGTTGTGTTGTCGGATGGTACGTCCAGGACGCATGTCGGATTGAATGACGTTGTCATGCAGGGGGTGATGTCATCGCGTGTGGTGACACTGAACATGACGATCGATGACGAGCAGGTCGCCTCCTACGTCTGCGACGGATTGATTGTCGCAACGCCGACAGGCAGTACAGGGCATTCGCTGTCGGCGGGCGGGCCGATTATCATGCCCGGCACTCGGGCGCTGG
>JAPKCZ010000382.1 GCA_028822745.1 Kiritimatiellia bacterium
CGGGGATGTCGCGATACAGCGCTTCAAGTAACGGTAGGCAGTAGCCTTCGTGAATGCTGGCCGTTTCGATGGCATCGGCCAGGTCGTATTAAGCGGCCAGTTGTGCGTCGGTTACGAAGCCTTCGAAGCACACGTGCGAGAGGTTGAGTTGGGTGGCGAGCATGCGCAGCATAGCGTAGTAGCGTGGACATGAGGCCTCGGAACCGACGAGAATCAGGCGTGCATTGGCGTCGATGGATCCGTGATAATGTGCAAAAGCCAGTATGAGGTCCTCGATGCCTTTGTTCGGCGCCATGCGTCCGACATAGAGAAAGTTGGTCATCGGTACGCTGAACGCTGCACGTGTTTGCGGGTCTGGCGTGATGCTCCATTCGTCGCGTTCGAAAAAGAGGGCTGCTGTAATAACGTCGGTGCGCCCAGTGGCGCGAATTTCGTCGGCATTGTAGTTTGAGCAGGCCCAGACGCTGTTCGCGCATGCAGCCATGCTTGCTAGCTCGGCGCGAGCCTCCCGCAGTTGCGCTGCCAGCTGATCGTCAAACCCGTCGAAGAAAGCGGCTGGCGTAATGTTGTGATACCGTAGAATGCGTTTTGCGGGTGAATCCGTAAAGGTCGCGCCAGCGGGTGTGGCGAGTCCGTAATGGTAGACGACGATGTCCGAGGGGCCGCCTGCATAGTTTTCCAACGGTTGACACTGGTCTTTTGTGCCGGGAGACACGCGCTCTGGCGGGCAAAAGATGTCGCTTGCATATCCAGCGTCGCGCGCCAATTGTTGCATACGCCGGGCTTCCTGGGAAATGGCGTCGCCTTCGGCGAAACCGCCAAGTAGTTGATCGAAACGTGCTGTCATCGGTTTTTGTCTCTGGATTCGAGCGTGTCGATGCGCCTTCGCAATTCCGTAATTTGCCGATTACGTTCTTCACGTTCCATCATTGTCAAGTGTGCCAGCTGCTGATTGATGGCGTTCTGCTTATAGGCGTTTACGTCGGCTTGCCAGCGACAAAGTTTCCAGAGAATTTGGCGTAAAGCGTCAGTCATGCGACCAAGCTTGCCTGTTGCGGCTGGACGAGCAAAGGTGCTGGTTTGAACGTAAGATTTACTAGAGGCCAACGTTGAAAACATCGTCAAGTAGGCGGACGTCGTCGTCGCTGTTTTGAGAGCCAAAACATCGGCCTGTTCCGCGATACGTCCGTTTATGGACGCACGGTTTGCTCGGCGATCGCTCGTCTGCTCTATGGTTTTGGCAAGGGTCTCGTTTCGGTCCTGCCCGGCGATGGTGATGTGCATACTGCTCTCCTATTCCCTCATAGCGTTATCATGATCTTTGTCAGGAGGCATGTCTTTTCTGCGTATAGCGTTACGCTTTTGCAAGGGCAAGGCACGCTTGTGTATTGGCCCCGCGGCGTGCTTCTGCTAGGTTGCGCGCATGAATACGGTCAATGACGCTAATGGCTTTCCTGAAACCGCAGATATAGAAACGGCGTCCGATGGGTATGCGCATCGCTTTTCTGGTTCGATTGGCGCCTGGATGCTCTCCGTTCAAGAACAATTTGTTCTACGTTGCCTGTCGGATCATCCTGGTGCCTCTGTCCTCGATGTGGGAGGCGGTCACGCTCAGTTGACGGAACCACTTCTGGCCCAGGGGTGTCGTGTGACGGTTCTGGGGAGTGATGATGTGTGCCGTGAACGCATTGCCGCGCTGGTGGATGCCGGTAAGTGTTCCTATGTAACCGGTGACGTCATAGCACTTCCATTTGATGACAATAGTTTCGATTTTGCCGTCAGCGTCAGGCTGTTGCCGCATTGCGAACGCTGGCCAGAGTTGCTTAGCGAAATGGCACGTGTTGCGCGGCATGGGGTGGTTGTTGATTATCCTGTGAAATCGATGCTCAATCGCTTGGCACCATGGCTTTTCAGTCTAAAGAAGCGTCTCGAAGGTAATACGCGGACATGGATTTCCTTTCGTCATGCCGACGTTGAGGCGGCTCTCGCTGCCAGCGGGTTGCAGGTCACGCAGCGGCACGCCCAGTTTTTCTGGCCCATGGTGTTGCATCGAAAACTGAAGTGCGTTTCTGTATCGCGGTTCCTGGAACGCATTGCACGTCTTCTCGGTTTGACTCGAGCATGCGGGTCTCCTATCGTACTTAAAGCCAGCGCAACTACTGTGGATTCCACAACCTTATGATGTCTACATTGCCGTCCATTACGTCCAACGATCGAATCTTGCTTACGGGAGCCACGGGGTTCACTGGCGGGGTGCTCGCTCGTAAGCTCTGCGCCACGGGTGCCCACGTGCGTGCCATCGCGCGTGCGTCGTCGGATATTTCGCCCCTTTCGGACCTCGACATTGAATGGGTGCGAGGCGACGTGTACGACCCAGGCGTGGTGCGTGAGGCGTCCAAGGATGTCACTTATGTCTTCAGCCTTGCGACGGCCTATCGTGAAGGCGATGCGGGCGAGAACATTTTCCAGAAGGTGCACGTTGATGCGACAAAACGTTTGGCCGAAGAAGCGGCCGCGAACCCTGGGTTGAAACGGTTTGTGCATGTTTCAACGGTCGGTGTGCATGGTCATATTGATTCGCCTCCTGCCGACGAGAACTACCGCTGGGCACCGGGTGACACGTATCAGGAAACCAAGGCAGAAGCCGAACGATGGATTACTGCGTTCGCGAAAGCGAAGAATGTTCCGCTTACCATTATTCGGCCTGCGGCGATTTACGGTCCCGGTGATCGTCGTTTGCTTAAACTCTTTAAAATGGCTGCCAAGCCGGTTTTTGTCGTCGTTGGGCGCACGGACACTTGGTATCACCTCATCCATGTTGAGGACCTGTGCGATGCCATGATGCTCGCCGCTGTTCATCCGGCGGCGCTGCACGAGCCTTTTATTTGCGGCAACCCGGACGCCGTGCGTGTTTCTGAGATAGGACGTATTATTGCGACGACGCTTGGGAAGCCTTTTCGTTTGTGGCGCTTGCCTGCGGGGCCGCTCTTTGCGGCGGCAGCGGTCTGCGAGGCGATCTGTAAACCGTTTGGGATATCGCCGCCGTTGTACAAACGTCGGGTCGCGTTTTTCACCAAGGATCGGCGTTTTGATACGCGTAAGTTGCATGATGTGCTTGGGTTCGAGCCGCGTTTTACAGATGCCGATGGACTGCGTGAAACCGCGCAGTGGTATATTGAGAAGGGGTGGTTATCATCATGACGTCGTCTGCCACAGAAGATAAGAACGCATCCCTGCGGGATCAGTTATTTGACACGAAGAAATCCTCGTTGCAGCGCTATCAGGAATTGGTTTTGGGACGATCCGGGTTAGGCGCTCTGATCAAGTACGAGCTGATTACGATGCTCTG
>JAPKCZ010000018.1 GCA_028822745.1 Kiritimatiellia bacterium
GATTACACGGATTCCACGGATAGAAGCAGAACCATTCCAACAATCCGTGCCATCCGTGTAATCCGTGGTTAATACTCTGGTGTTAATCGTGTTGTGACTACTGTGAATGGGTTTTCTTCATCAGAGGCTTGCAATTCTGCAAGGCAGCCTGGGGTCGTGGCTTCTTAAACATTAAGAACCAGAGGGACGACTAGGCCCCAGATATGCGCGGCATTGGCATGGGTTCGATGGCCATATCCGCATACATAAACTTTAGCAGCAGGTCTTTCTTGAGTTCCTGATGCTCGGGAAGGTCCCATAGGTTCTTGTATTCACCCGGATCCTCTTGAAGGTCGTAGATTTCGCCATACGACTGTTTGAAGTGAAGGGTCATCTTATATCGTTCCTCGACATAGGTCTTCATGAACATGGTTGTTGGATTGTGGCGATTCTCAACGATCACATGGTCACGCAGGGCGTCTGTTTCACCCATCCATTCAGACTTCATATCGAGACCCGTCATGACACGCGGAACCGGCAGACCCGCGAAACTGAGCACGGTAGGCGCCACATCAACCAGTGACTGAAGCGCCGATGAGCGCGTGTCCTGCGGGATAACGCCGGGCATTGAGGCAATCAGCGGCACCTTGACGAGGTCTTCATAGTGATGGATGGCTTTGTGGACAAGACCGTGCTGCCCCAAAAAATCACCATGATCCGACGCGAAGAGAACAAGCGTATTCTGCGTTAAGCCAAGCGCATCAAGTTTATCGAGGATCACGCCGATATACGTGTCCATCATCGTCATCATCCCATACATCGTGGCAATGTTCTTCGCTTTCTCTTCTCGGCTCTTGAGATGCGATCCAGCGCCATGTATGGCGTTGCTGCCCTCATCCGTTTTATACGCACTCCAATCCCCTTCCCGTTCCTGTGTAAGCGCGAAATGAGGCGGTTTATCGTCGAACTCACCGGGCACCATTTCAGGCACGGTGACGTCCGCCGGATCATACATCGACGCATAGGGTTCCGGCACCATGTAAGCAGGATGCGGATCAAAGAAGCTTGCCCAAAGGAAGAAACTGTCGTCGTTAGCGTTGAACTCCTCCATCAGAGCGTTTGTTCGTTCGGCGATCCAAGCGTTATAATGTATTTCTTCAGGAATCTCCCACGCTTGCCCGGGCTCAGGTCGCACATGCTTGGTCTCACCATCACGATGAAGGAAATAGTCACGCCAGTTGTCGTAACCTTTTTCTTCCATCCAAATCGCGTAGTGTTGACCGGCGTGTGCTTCATCCGTGTGATTGCGTGCCAGTTCAGCGCGCTCAAATCCATAGAAAGGCTCTTTAAAGTGACGCCAGAAATCCAAGTCATGCAGGATCGGGTAGGACTCTAAGGATGGAAACTCCTGCGTTGATGCGAGTGGCTGAAAATGCGCTTTACCCACCAGGCCCGTCCGGTACCCGCCTTCACGAAAGCTGTCCCCCACGGTCGGAACGGATTCCGGCAACTTCGTGCCCAATGAATAGGCCCCATGCTGGCTTGGATACATCCCCGTAATCAAGCTTGCGCGTGTGGGCGTACAGGTTGGGTTCACGGTGTAAGCCCTGTCGAAATAGGTTCCCATTTTCGCGAGACGATCCAGGTTGGGCGTATTCACTTCTGGGTTCAGAAAGCCCATGCTGTACCAGTGTTGCTGGTCACTCGTTATAAAGAGAACATTGGTCTTTTTTGAATGCATCGTCACACGTCCTATTGATCAGCAGCGAATCAGTATTTCAACATTAAGAGCGCCACGGCGTGCGACGCTCCGTGGAACCCCTTTTGTCTTGGGTTCTCAGTGAAGGCTGCACGCTTCGGCCAAGCTTAAGGGCTACTCTTTCTATGGGCGAAAATCAATCGCACGCGTATGGCGATCTGGTTTCGCGTGCCGCGTTCTAGTTACCGCCTAGGTTTTGTGGACGACGGCCTTCGGGTTTGACATTGTCCCCCACCGGCCGTTCTGTGTGCTTCCAGTAGCCGGCGGGATCCGTGCCGCGACAGATAATGGCGTCAATGCCTTCTTCCCATACTGGGTTTACGGGGCGTACCTCGGGAGGACAGAAGCGCAGCGTCAGCCCGCAACGTCGGCGCGCGGATGCGTTGGGTTCGGAGCCATGCGCCAACATGTCGGCATGCAGTGAAATCTGACCCGCTTTGAGATTGTCAGAAAAGGGCTCACCCATGTCGTTGATGCCGACGATTGCCTGATCCAGGACCACCGGACCATCGGCCTTCTTCCATTCGAGATGTCCCCGGTTATGCGTCCGCGGAATGAAGCGCATGGCGGCGTTTTCTTCGTCGGCGTCATCAATGGCGAGCCAGACCGTTACCGTGCGTGATGGCGTCAGCGGCCAGTAGCTGGCGTCCTGATGCCAAGGCACTGATTTTGCATCGAAGGGCATTTTGCAGAAGTAATGTGTCGCCCAGCAGATGATGTTGGGGCCAACAATGTCTTCAACATAATCGAGGATGCGGGGTTCAAGGCAGAGATCGTAAATGCCTTCGCAACGCCCCTGAAAGCAGTTTAGCGCGTTGGAATTGCTGCCATCCAGCATGGCCAACAATCGGTCAAAGTACGCGCGATTGGCGATCGCTTCGGCGGGGGCATACAGGTCCAGCGGCGCGACATAGCCCTCACCGTTGTAATGCGCGATCTGTTCTGGACTCAGCGTCTTGGGGTTGGGGTTCTCGACAGGCTTAAACGACAAATCACGGCCATCCGTATTCAATAAGAGGTGATCTCCTTGTGTTTGAATAGGGAAACAACGTACTTCAGGGAGGTTGATATGTCTTGCTCAAAAATGACCAACGGATTTGCGAAATTGATAGACGCAAACCCGCCGACTAAAACGGACCGATCTCTCTATAGAGATGTTGATACACGCCAACACGCTGCCATGGCATCACCGTGACCTCGCCGAGCGCTTCATCATCGCAACCGCGCAGATGGAGACCATTACCGTCGTCACGAGTGACGGACGGTTCAAGGATGACGACGTCGAAACGCTCGCCTGCAGAGGCATACGCCCGCGGGACAACGACAGCCGTCGGGCCTGCCCCCTCGTCTTCACCTTATTGTTTACGCGGGTCATCTCACGCTCTGAACGGACAGCGCCATTCTTGACTGTGCACTCATGACCGCACCATTTCACGATCTGCATATGATTGTACTCACCCCTCGTCCCTTTTGGGCAAACGTCTTGCAGAAAAAATGATCCACTAACTCACTATCTATAACTACGGATTCAACAGACGTTCACGTGACTCCAGAAACTCTGGCACGCTTTGAGCTATACCCACACCACAAACAAGCATTTCAACCTTTGAATCACCCCAACATGGCGGATACACAATAGATGAACAGCTCCTTTGAACGATATTTTGCAGATATTTCCCAGTTCGCCCGGATTACCCCCCAACGTGAGGCCGAGCTATCCGCCATCATTCAGGCAGGAACGAATGAGGAGCAAACTGAGGCTGCGATGACCGAGCTGGTCCACGCCAATCTTCTACTGGTGATCCACTGCTTGAAACAGTTCAGCAAGTACCTTAGCTCCCCTGTCATACAAATCACCGATATGGATCTCATCGCGGAAGGCAATATTGGCCTGGTGAAAGCCGCACGTGGTTTCAAGGCTAACTACAATGCCGGTCATGATGACGAAAAGTCCTCCGGCGTCCGTTTTAGTAGCTACGCCTGCAAATGTATTAACAGCTACATGCGTCGCGCCCTGAAGCAGGGCCGCTTCATCCACATCCCCGAACACCATTTCAGCTACTGGGCCGCATTGGGAAAATTGCGCGAAGAACACGGCGACGATCTTCATCACGCGGATGCCAGTGAGACGCTCAATGTCTCAAACGAAGTCCTAGACTTACTCAAGCAAGGCGAGTGCACACGCGCCCATGCACTGGAAGACATGACCACCGACGATGGTGCCAGCTGTTGGCAAGACATCTTGCCCAACGAAAACGCGCTTCGCCCTGACGATGCTACCGACACAAGCCTGCTCAAAGCGGTTCTCCTCGCAGAAATGGAGAAACTGCCTGAACGCACACGCCACATGATCTCGGAGCTCTATTTCGAAGAGAGCGCGCCGACTCTGCGCGAGATGGCCGGACGCCATGGAATCTCAAGCGAACGTTGTCGCCAAGTGTGCGCACACGGACTTCACACACTGCGACGTCAATTGAAAGACCGAACCCACCAGATCGATCCCGACATGATCCCTTCTTCGGTGACCGTCGCGGCGTAGGGGGAGAAGACACGGACGGTTTCAGACTGGGAGGCCCTGCCCACGCAGACGACGAGCTCTTTGGTCATGCGGGCCTGCCGCTGCGCGGCGGGAAGACGGGTCCGCGTCCGTCCGTGTTAGTCCGTGTTGGTCCGTGTTAGTCCGTGTCCGGTACGATCGACGAGAGCGTCGGCAACGAGCCTTCGCATACTCGCTAGCGCTCGTTGCGAAGGCTGGTAGAGGCGCGGGGGCTCGAACCCCGGACCCGCGGATTAAGAGTCCGCTGCTCTACCAACTGAGCTACACCTCCGTATATGGCATTGGATCATGGTCTGAAACTGATGACCACGGTGTGCCGATGAGGGCGCGTGGTTTATCCAGTATCAGGCGATGCTCTATTCGTGTGGGTCGCACGAAATGGAGCGAGCGAAGGGATTCGAACCCTCGACATCCACCTTGGCAAGGTGGTGCTCTACCAGCTGAGCTACGCTCGCGTTCAACTACCAAATTGGGCGATCACCATACCCAATGCGTGGCACGGTTTGCAATACTTTATTTAAGCGATTTTCGACGTCGCGCCGATGCCACGATCCAGAGCGCTTCAGCGCTTTTCAATGGGCACGTAAGGACGCGACACAGGACCCGTGTAACGCTGGCGCGGACGGCCAATGCGGAATTCGTCGTCCTGCAACATTTCGTTCCACTGACTGAGCCAACCGATTGAACGCCCAATGGTGAAGACCACCGTGAACATGTTTTTCGGAATACCCAACGCACGGAAAATAACGCCGGAATAGAAATCAACATTCGGGTAAAGTTTACGCTTGATGAAATACTCATCCTTCAAGGCGCGCTCTTCAAGGGCCATGGCCAGATCAAACATGGGGTCCTCAACCTTCAGCTCTTCCAGCACTTCGTAGCATGCCGTACGAATCAGCTTGGCGCGTGGATCGAAGTTCTTGTAGACACGGTGACCAAAGCCCATCAGACGGAACGTATCATCTTTGTCCTGCGCCTTTTCGATGTATTTCGGAATCTGATCAACAGTACCAATGGTTTCCAGCATGTTGACAACCGCTTCGCTGGCACCACCATGGGACGGCCCCCAGAGCGCAGCCACACCAGCGGAAATCGCCGCGAAAGGATTGGCCAATGTCGACCCAGCCAAACGTACGGTTGACGTGGAGGCGTTCTGTTCATGATCGGCATGCAGCATGAGAATCAAATCCAGCGCACGCTTGGCGACGGGGCTGACCGTGTACTCCTCCGAAGGGAACGCGAACATCATGTGCAAGAAGTTCTCTGAATGTTCCAGATCGTTGCGCGGGTAAACGAAAGGCTGCCCCTGCGAGTAGCGATAAGCCCATGCTGCAATCGTCGGCAGTTTAGCAAAAACGCGATAGGCGGAGATTTCGCGATGACGTGCATCCCAAACATCCAGTGAGTCATGATAAAAGGCCGAAAGTGAGCCAACGATGCCGACCATAATGGCCATCGGATGTGCGTCGCGGTGAAAGCCAGCGTAGAAATCTTTCAGGCCCTCATGGATCATGGTGTGGCGTTTGACCTTATCAACAAACTCGGCGTATTGCTCGGCATTGGGCAAAGCGCCGTACCAGAGAAGATAGCTGGCCTCGAGATAGGAACTGTGCTCGGCGAGCTCTTCAATCGGATAGCCGCGGTAAAGGAGCGTGCCCTTATCACCGTCAATATACGTAATATCGCTACTGCAGGCGGCAGTAGAAGCAAAACCCGGGTCATACGTAAACATGCCCAGTTCCTTGTAGACTGAGCGGATGTCGATAACCTCAGGGCCAACCGATCCCTGCATGACCGGCAGTTCGATCGATTTACCGGTCGTGTTGTCTGTAAGCGTTACCGTCTTGTTGGCCATTTAAAGCTCCATAGTCCTATATTATGTACGAAATTCGGCCGATTTTTAAGAATCAGCGGAAGAAAGAGAAAACCACAACAACCCGTCTGCTGCAAGGCTAAACCCTTAGTATTTACATGCCTGTCGTATCAATGGTGTGGGCGGAGGGGGACTCGAACCCCCAAGCCTTGCGGCACAAGATCCTAAATCTTGCGTGTCTGCCAATTTCACCACCCGCCCGATTGTCTGTGACAGGAAAGCCAATAATAGTAGCGAGGAGCGGCCTGTATTTCAACAAGATACCGCTTCGAAGAGCGTTTTTCGCACAAAACGCAGCTAATTTCCTCTCCTATGCACCCACGCTGATATCGCGACAATGACTTATTCATTGCTCAACGCTTCCCTATTAGCGTATTGATTCCCCTATTATGAGCGAACGCAGTTTCAATCGATGCAGCCTTTTCGGCATTCTGGGAGCCCTCTCCTTCTATCTCGTCGGCGCCATTCTGGTTCATTTTTTCGGGTCATTGAAAAAATGGGTCTTCTTTCGTACCGACGCCGTTGAGTTTGAACTGCTATTTATCAATATCCAGCTACGCCTGAATCTTTTTGTGGTTCTCGGCTTCATTGTCGGCTGGGCCTTTTGCCTGGTCCGCAAGAATTGCAACTCATGAGTGACGCCTCAGGCGCTTCGCGCCCAGCATCTGCCGCTGGATATCAGTTCGGCACCTTTAAAGGCGTCTTCACGCCCAGCATACTCACGATTCTGGGCGTCATCATGTATTTGCGCTTCGGCTGGGTGCTGGGCAACCTCGGCCTCTCCGGCACGCTCGCCATTGTCACCGCCGCCTGTTTCATCACGTTCGTGACCGCCTTGTCGCTCTCCACGCTGGCCACGAATATGAAAGTCGGCGGCGGCGGCGCGTATTACATTATCTCGCGCTCCCTGGGCATCGAAGCAGGTTCGGCGATCGGCGTTCCGCTCTATTTCGCGCAAACACTTGGCATCGCCTTCTATATCGCAGGTTTCGCCGAAGCCTTCACAGACGTCGTTCCTGGCATCGATCCACGTCTCGTCGCAACCATTACCCTCGTGATCCTAGCGCTCCTCGCAACCTTTTCCGCCAACCTGGCCATGAAAGCGCAATACGTCATTATGGCAGCCGTCGCCTTTTCCCTAGTTTCGTTTTTCATGGGCGGGCCCCCACCGATTCAAACGGCCGTCGGCGCCGTTGAGGCCACACCCGTCCCTGACGCCCTCGGATTCTGGGTCGTGTTCGCCGTTTTCTTCCCCGCCGTCACGGGCATCGAGGCAGGCATATCCATGTCAGGCGATCTAAAATCGCCCGCACGCTCCCTGCCACTCGGAACCCTCGGCGCCATCGCCATCAGCTTCCTTATCTACCTGGCCATTCCCATCTATATGGCGTCGATCGTGCAAGATCTCGACATGCTGCGCAGCGACACCTTTGTCATGCGCCGCATCGCGCGCTGGGGATCGGTCGTCGTGCTGGGTGTCTGGGCCGCCTCGCTCTCAAGCGCCCTCGGCGCACTGATGGGCGCACCACGAACCCTGCAAGCCCTTGCGCGCGATCGCGTCATCCCAACCTTTATCGGCGCCGGCAGCGGCAAGTCCGGCGACCCCCGCCGCGCCACAGCCATCTCCTTCGCCATTGCACTCGTCACGCTCTGGCTGGGCGACCTCAACATCATCGCCCCTATCCTCACCATGTTCTTCCTAACCTCCTACGGCCTGCTCAACATTTCGGCGGCACTCGAACAGATCGTTGGCAGCCCCTCCTGGCGCCCCAAGTTTAGAATACCCTCCCTCGTCCCGCTTATCGGTGCTTTCGCCTGCTTCGCCACCATGTTCATGATCAATCCCGGCGCAACGTTTTTGGCCGCCTTCGTCGCGATCGCCATCTTCTTACTCATGAAGAAGCGTAACATGGATGTGCATTGGGGCGACATGCGCTACGGCATTTTCATGCTGCTCGCGCGGCGCAGTATCCTGACCTTGTCAGCCATGCGCGCCGATTCACGCACGTGGACGCCCAACATCCTCGTGCTGAGCGGATCCCCGACAACACGCTGGCATTTGATCGAGTTGGCCAACGCCGTCGCCGGCAACGAAGGCTGCCTGACGGTCGCCGCCCTTATTCCGACCAGCGCCTGGACCGCCGAGAAGGAAGAAAGCCTGACCCAATCGATCCGACAGTATTTATCCCGCCGCAACGTCGAAGCCATCGTCAAGATCCTACCATCCGAAACCGTGGCGGCAGGCGCCGAAGCGCTCATCCGCGCCTACGGCTTCGGCCCCATCGTACCCAACACACTGATGCTCGGTATCTCAGACCAAAAGGACCAATTTTCATCCTACGGTCGGCTGGTGAATCTCGTGTCGCGCTGCCGCCGAAACATCGTACTCGTGCGTGAAAGTGACGAACCAACCGACGACACAACAGAAACAGCGTCGATGCACGTCGTGGATGTGTGGTGGCGCGGCGATCAACGCAACATCGGCTTCATGTTGGCACTGGCAGAATTGCTGCGGCGCAACCACGGGGGCCGGAAAATGCAGATCCGCCTCAAAACCATTATCGACGCGGACACCGATCCCAGCGAAGCCGAAGCGCGCCTGGCGGGACTTGTCGACAGCGGGCGCATCGCCGCCGAGCCCATCGTTATCCAACGCGAAAACCGTCCTGTCTTCGAAATCCTTCAAGAATCCTCCGCCGATGCCGACCTGGTTATTCTCGGGTTGCGCGCGCCCACGCAAGGCGACACCGAGGGCATGCACGACCATCAGGCCTACGCCTATTACGAAACACTGCTCGGCTCCATCGCCGGTTTACCCACCACGGCACTTGTCCTCGCCGCCGAAGAGATTCGCTTCGACCGCATGTTCGGCATCGGTGCCCGCGAGTAAGCAGCTGCGCGAAAGGTTGACCACCCGCTACGCTGGAGCCACGGAGGCACGGAGCCGTCTCCGCCCTTCGGGCTACGCCGCGCCAAGGATGAGAAGAACATTATCCACAAATCCACTGCGTCCTCTCTCCTCCGCGTCCTCTGTGAACTCTGCGGTTAACCTTATTTTGGCCTTGTCACCTCGAAGTCTCCGTGTCTCAAGCGCAGCGGGTGGTAAAACTTCTTCTTTACCTCGTGGCATCAATTTGACAGCGGCAAACACATTCCCGTATGGTGCCTGTCACGATTACATCACGACCGACACACCCGACGACATTCGTTCAGAAAGGCTCATTATGAAGGCGACACACTTTAGTATCCTCATGCTTACGCTATGCACCACCACGCTATTCGCCGCCCCGATGGGTCGTATAAAACGGAATGCCCTACTCGACGCTGACTCACTTGAGCGTTGGAGCGTGGCTATCGGATACGAAAACCAGACACGCGAAATCACGATCGACGGGGATCCCACCGCCCGTCTGCGCGCAGACACATTGTTCGCATCCTTGTCCTATGATGTGCTTGCCAACGCCAGCATCTATGCCGGCCTCAACCAGTCCTCCGCCGATCGCCTCGGCACGGTTGGGGAAATGGACGAACGCGAAGACATCGACTGGTTTGCCGGATTTCAGCTCAACCTGTGGGAGTACATGAATGAGTCGCCCGACATGTTCAACGGACGGTTCTCTCTGAGCGCCTCCATAGAGTACGCCAACTACACCGCCGCAGACGCGTCCGGCACGGAAGCCGAATGGGATGTTACGGTGATCGCACTTCCAATCGGTTTCCAGAGCTTTACGGGCGAAATGCTCAACAAGACGGTCGACAGTGCCCTCTTTTTCGCAGGGCCCGTCATCTCCGTGATTGATGGCGACATCTCCGATGGCACAACAAGCACGGCCTTCGACGAATCCAATGACCTCGGCATACTTTTCGGTGTGGACGTCTTCTTAAACGAAAATTTTGTCGTGGGCGGTCAGGGCCAATTCTACGACGACTACTCGTACAGCTTCAGCGCGCGATACCATTTCTAAGCGCGCCAGCGCACGATCAAACGCCGCGCTGGACATCCTCGCAGCACACACGCGTGGTTGATTCCCGGGAACACGTAATGCTATAGTCAGCCATGTTGCCGCCGTCATCTGTATTAACATCTAGGAAACGGTTATGAACATACGGAAAAAACTCGTACACGTACTCGCCGCAGCCCTTCTAGCTCTGCAGCCCGCCCTGAACGCCGACGAAACGGAGCCCGTTATGCCTACAGATGATGCAAAATCTTCCGCAACCGCATCGACGACCGAAAAAGCCACTTTTGGCATGGGCTGCTTCTGGTGCGGTGAAGCCATCTTCCAACGCCTCGACGGCGTCAAAGATGTTCAATCCGGCTACACCGGCGGTCACGTCGACGATCCGACCTACAAGCAAGTTTGCTCAGGCAACAGCGGCCATGCCGAAGTGATCCAAATCACCTACGATCCCGCGAAGATCAAGTTTTCGACCTTGCTCGACACCTATTGGCTGGCGCACGACCCGACGCAACTCAACCGCCAAGGCAACGACGTCGGCACACAATACCGTTCCGCAGTGTTTTATCATTCTGAAGACCAGAAAAAGGACGCCGAAGCGTCGAACGCGAAACTGGATGCGTCCAAGACACTCAAAAAGCCGGTCGTGACTGAAGTCACGAAAGCCTCAAAATTCTATTCCGCCGAGGCCTAACACGACGACTACTATAACAACAACAAGAACGCCCCCTACTGCCGATTCGTCATTGCACCCAAACTCAAAAAGCTGGGCATCGAATAACGTCGGGCCTTGACGCCGGGGGACATCCAAACCTTATGCCATCCAAGACCCAAGAGCCCGACCTGCAGCAGGACGAGATTTCCGGAACCGTCGAGTCCGTGATCTACCGTCAGGAAGAAAGCGGCTACACGGTTTGCACGGTGCGCATCCCCGCCCGCAAAGACACCATCACCGTCGTCGGCAAATGCGGCGCCATCTGGGTCGGGGAAACGATACGCTCCGAAGGCGTTTGGACACGCCACAAATCGCACGGCTATCAGTTTCAAGCCAAAGAGATGCGCTGCATTGCGCCAACGTCAACCACCGGCATTCAGCGCTATTTGGCGAGCGGAATGATTCGTGGCATTGGCAAAGTGATGGCCAAACGCATGGTCGCAAAATTCGGAGACGACACACTTAAAATCATCGAAAGCGAATCGGCGCGCCTTGAAGAGGTTGAGGGCATCGGCCCCACACGCCGCCAGATGATCAAGGAATCGTGGATCGAAAACCGCGCCATCCGCGACATCATGATTTTTTTGCAAAGCCATGGCGTCGGCGTGGGCCAGTCGGCGCGCATTTACAGGCGCTACGGCAGCCAGGCCATCGCCATCATCAGCGACAACCCCTACCGTTTGTGCACCGACGTCTGGGGCATCGGCTTCAAGACCGCCGACGGCGTCGCCCAGAGCCTTGGCATCCCGCTCGAGTCCGAAGTGCGCGCCCGTGCTGGCCTCGTCTACGTCCTGCAAGTGGCGAATGACGACGGCCATTGTCACACCCCCAACGCTGAGTTGATTTTGCAGGCTCAAGATCTACTTGGCATCCCCGCGGAACGCCTCAAGGATGCGCTGGCACACGAACTGAAGCGCGGCACGCTCATTCTCGAAGATAACCGCGTCTACCTGAAGGCCTTGTTCGACGACGAATGTGAAACAGCCGACCGCATCACGCGCATGCTGCATTGCGACCCTTCATTCACACCCATTCAAGTTGACAAAGCCATTCCATGGGCAGAGAAACGCATGGGCATTCATTTTGCCGACTTACAGACCGAAGCGCTTCACTCGGCGCTATCGAGCAAAGTGTCCATCATCACAGGTGGACCCGGCGTCGGTAAGACCACCATTATCCGCGCGCTGGTCGACGTTTACTTCAAACGCGACCTCAAAATCAGCTTGGCCGCACCAACCGGCCGCGCCGCCAAGCGCATGCAAGAAGCCACGCACCGACCCGCCATGACGCTGCATCGTCTGCTTAAATTCAATCCACACGGGGGTGGCTTTGAGCACGATGCCGACAATCCCCTCGACACGGATGTCGCCATCATCGACGAAGTGTCCATGATGGACCTACCGCTGATGTCCAGCTTCCTCTGCGCCCTGCGCCCCGACACGACGCTTATTCTGGTTGGCGATACAGATCAGTTGCCCAGCGTGGGGCCCGGCAACGTATTGCGCGATTTGATTCAATCGGAACAGATCCCCTGCAAGCGCCTCAACCAGATTTTCCGGCAATCCCATGCCGGGCTGATCGTGCAAAATGCACATCGCGTCAATCAGGGCGAGTTTATTGAATATCCGCGTAGTGGCGCTGGCATTGATTCCGACTTCTATTTCATCGATAGCTCAGAGCCTGAACAGGTCATCGAGCAACTGGTGACCCTCGTCACAAAACGCATCCCCAAAAAGTTCGGGCTCGATCCAATGACCGACGTGCAAGTGTTGAGCCCCATGCGGCGCAACCAGCTCGGCGCCGAGAACTTGAACGCCGTCTTACAAGAAGCGCTCAACCCGACAGGCGATCAGGTCCAGAAGTTTGGCCGCTTCTACCGCCTCAACGACCGCGTCATGCAGATCCGCAACAATTACGACAAAGAAGTTTTCAACGGGGACATCGGCCAGATCACCGACGTGGATATGGACGAACACGCCATCGTTGTCGACTTTGACGGACGTAAAATCACATACGAAGTCAGCGAATTGGACGAGCTAATGCACGCCTACGCCTGTTCCATTCATAAATCCCAAGGCAGTGAATATCCGGCGGTCGTCATTTTAATCACCACGCAGCATTTCAAAATGCTACAGCGCAATCTGCTCTATACGGCAATCACACGCGGCAAGAAGCTCGTCTGCCTGATCGGCTCCACCAAGGCCGTCGGCATGGCCATCAACAACAACACCATTCGCCTACGCCGTACCAGCCTACGCCTGCGTGTCATCGCTGCGGTCGACGCGCAAATCGCACTCGAATCAGGGAACTAAATTTCATGCACTTCGGACACCAACTGGTGGCCTGCGTGACCGTCGCACTGAGTTTGTGCGGTCCGCAGCGCATACAGGGCGAAACAGAGCCTGCACCACGCGCCTTACGCATTGGCGCCAGCTTTACGTCCACCCAAGGCGACCCCGGACGCTGGCACGCCACCTTCACCAAGGCACTCGGCGACAGAGGTGCTGCTGGGGTCGCCCTATCAGCAGAAAATGACGCCGACCTTCAAATCGATCAATGCGACTATCTCTTGCGGCAATCCATCGACGTACTCGCCGCAGGGGCCATTCAGGCGCTCATGCGTATCGGAAGCGACGATGAAACCCTGGTGAGTGGCGTTCACCCTGACCGTGCCAGTTTTCAGCGCATCCTGCGCGGGCAACAACACAGCAGTCTGATGGCGCCCTATGCGGAAGCGGGCCGACGCAGCGCGGATCTGGTTTATCGACTCGCCACGCGACGTGCGATCGACGTCAAAAACACACAACACAACGGCTTGCTCGAAGTGCCCGTTGTCTGGCTGGATGCCGTTTTGGTGACGCGCGAAAATGCGCGCGAAATGATATCGCGCGAAAACCTATTCCCCAATACGCGGCTGGACTGACGGACGGACGCCCCAAGCCAAGAGGACATCTCACATGTTTCAAACGGACAATAGCATCGCGGTCATGGTGGATATTCAGGAAAAGCTCGTCAGTGTGATGCACGAACGCGAAAAGCTCATCACACAGTCCCTTCGCCTTATCAAAGGTCTGGCCGTGCTCGATGTGCCCATCCTTTGCACGGAACAGCTTCCTGACAAACTCGGACCAAGTGTTGCCGAACTATCGGCCGCGTTGCCGGACTTTACACCGATCACCAAATCCACGTTTAGCTGTTGCGGCGAACCCAAATTCATGGACGCGCTCGCGGCGCACGGGCGGACGAACGTGATCCTCTTCGGCATTGAAACACACGTATGCGTTTTTCAGACAGCCGCACAGTTGATCGAACAGGGATGTTCAGTACAGGTCATTGGCGACTGCACATCATCGCGCAGCCCTGCCAACATTGAAACGGGCTTGAATCGTGTGATGTATCAGGGCGTCGACGTCTCGAGTGTCGAGAGTACGTTGTTTGAGCTGATGGGTGACGCAACGCACCCAAGCTTCAAGGCCGTGTTATCCGCCGTCAAATAGGCATCGCTCAGGCGAGTGCCTCAGCCTAAAAGAGTGCGTAAATAAACGGTGCGACACTTTCAGTGGTCGTGATTGCAAGCCCAAGCAGGACAAAAGCAATCACCATGGGATAAACCCACCAAGCCTTGTTCTGCCAGGCGAATCCGAAAAATTCACCGAGTAGTCGTCCTAAATATCGAATCGTTCGCATAATCGTTACTTCCGTTCAACCGCAACACCGTGCGACATAAAGCAGAGGGCCTAACGCCCATCGAGCAGCCATAATATCACGCGTGGATGGCGGAAAACAAGTTCATTATCAGGTGGTTGTGCGACGACTGAATTACTGCCGAACAGACAAAGGTAAAGAATAGGAAAAATTGAGGCACTTGCCTCAACGGAGGCTATCCCCCTCGTCTTCACCCTAATCTTTACCGTAATCTCTCTGGGATTTTCTCTTTCGGTGACGACACGTTTCGGGGACGGCGTTGTAGAACGTTGCGGACAAGCCCGCCTACGCCTACTCGCTTCATGCTCGCAGGACTACGGCGCGCAGCCTTCGCTTTGCACAGGTGCCAGGCAAGGAATGGTGGGCCCGGCTGGACTCGAACCAGCGACCTAGGGATTATGAGTCCCCAGCTCTGACCAACTGAGCTACGGGCCCGATGTGCCTACCTTGGCACGTGCTGGAATCAGCACGAACTAGATTATCTAGCAGACTCGTAGCAT
>JAPKCZ010000383.1 GCA_028822745.1 Kiritimatiellia bacterium
CCCGGTCCGCTAATCCAGATCTCACCTACCTGGCCGCTGTCCAGAAGCTGAGCGTTCGAAGGGTCGATAATCCGGACAATTGTTTCGTCCGACGGTGCGCCGCAGCTTACGAGGCGGAGAGACCCGACTGGCCCGCCGGCTGCTTTGGCGCGCGTAGGCCGCGTATGCGGTTCAGCAATTTCAACGGTCCCCTTCGCCAGCCGTTCTTGATTGACGTCAAGTATTGTGGGCGGCGCATCCATATCAGGGCCGGCCACGAACAACGTGGCTTCCGCCATTCCGTAGCACGGGAAGATCGCCTTACGATCGAATCCGTGCGGGGCGAACTCCTCTGCAAATCGCTCGATGGTGCTTGCGCGGACGGGCTCCGCTCCGTTGAATGCCACCTTCCAGCTGCTCAGATCCAGGCCCATTCTCTGTTCAGGTGTGGTTCTGGATAGGCACAGCTCGTAGGCAAAGTTCGGCCCGCCGCTAGTGGTCGCCCGATATTTGCTGATTGCCTCCAGCCAGCGAATAGGGTTGACGATGAAGGACAGCGGCGACATCAGTACGCAACGCACGCCGAGGTAGAACGGATTCAGCAAATTGCCGACCAGACCCATGTCGTGGAACAGCGGCAGCCACCCTGCGAAGATCGTCCGTTCATCATGATTCATGGCCAGGCTGATGGCGCTCTGGTTGCTCATGAGATTGCCATGCGTAACGACAACCCCCTTCGGTGCACCGGTTGACCCTGAGGTGTATTGGATGAAGGCGGTCGACTCCGGATCAATGGGAGGATGCTCCCACCGCGAAGCAAGGTCTTCGCGAACCTCGTCGACCGACAGGACTGCCATCCCGATCCCGGCCGCCGCCTTGACCGACTCGATTGTGGTCCGGTCGGCAATGGCAATGACGGCTTGCGAATCGGCGATCAAAGCATGCAGGCGATCGCCGCTCTCCCCTTTCTTTGGGGGATAAGCTGGCACCGCGACAACTCCGGCGTACAGGCAAGCAAAAAAAGCAATGGCGAATTCAAGCCCATGCCGGGTCATGATCAAGGCAAGGGGCTGACGCCCTTCTTCTGATGCCCTGGCCTGTGTGCATGCAGCGTCCAGCAGTTGGACGGCAAATGCTCTTGAAGCCCTATCCAGTTCGGAGAACGTTAAGGACCTGGATTCAACTTTGCCGTTGTCGAGCCAAAGCAAAAACGGCCTATCGCCAACGCGAGCGGCATTGGCCACGCCTATATCGACAATCGTCTTTGCCGAGGTCGTCACAGCGCCTCCGATATTTCATCTTGCGGTCCCATGGAGCCTAACGGCGTGGACCTTCCTGAGCCCCGGCATTCTCATTGGCAAAAGTCGCTCAGGCACTGTCAGGAATGACAGTGTTGCCGTCCGCCTGCCTTTGTTACAAAGCTGGGTTTGAGAGATGTGATCACTCAAACACCACCGCGCCACGCATGAGCACGCGAGCCACACAGAGTTGTCGCAAATAGCACTCAGGATGAATCGGAGAGGTTATGTACAAGACCTTGTTGCACGCGGTACTGAACCACCCCAAAACGGCAATTGCACTAGGCGCGCTGATTCAGCTCATTGCACTTATCTGCCTTCCATTTCCTCCCAGAATCTATTTCGACTTATCGTCCATTTCTCCGGAAAGTCATGAGATCACGGCCACCAACAACCTGAGCGACCGTCTGTTCGGTCCATCCGACTACATTGTCGTCGGCGTGACGTCGACTTCGGGGTCAATCTTCGAGCCGGCGGCGATCGACTACGTGCGTCATATCGAGCGAACGCTTGAAGCACTCACGGGAGTAAAGAAGGAGGACATCACATCCATCGTCTCCGACCGGGCAGAGGTCGTGGAGCGAGTCGGGGACGACGTCAGAATCACGCCGATTGTCGGAAAGGGATACTCGTCAGAGCAGCTTGCCTCTAGGCTACGGGGCAGCAGGATCTTTCGCCCACTGGTAAGCACCGACAACAGATCGACCCTGATTCTGTTCAGAATCCACAACCCCATAGAGGGCAAGCAGATCTTTGTGGCGACACTGCGCGACAAGCTTGACGCGATCGCCACTAACGGTTTTACCGTCACCCTGGGCGGTCAGCCCGTAGCGTTCGCCGAGATTGAGCGGTTCTCGCAGCACATTTTTCTGGTCTTGCCGCTGGCCCTAGTCATTATCGGTCTCATCCATTTCGAGGCTTTCCGCTCGATGCAGGGCTTGGTGTTCCCGCTCATCACCGCAGTGGCGTCCGCCACCATCGGCCTCGCAATCATGACACGCGCCGGCATGAGGCTCGACGCGTTCAATTCTGCGGCGACAATCCTGATCGTAGCGCTTACAGCCGGCCATGCAGTTCAGATGCTCAAACGGTACTGCGAGGCTCTTGATTCACGCCGAGTAGACGGCCGACTTGCCGGCGATAGGCGGGCGCTCAGCCGCGCTGCGATCGAGGAATCCTTCAGCACGCTCGCGCCCATTATGACGGCAGCCTCCTGTGTGGCAGCGCTGAGCTTCGCCTCTCTTGCCATATTCAAGATCCCGGCGATTCGGGGCTTCGGCCTGTTCATATCGGTTGGTGTTTTTGCCGGCCTGGCCATTGAACTGACGTTCATCCCCGCGCTGCGCCTGCTGGTCAGCCCACCCGCGCTGCCCATGGACCGCAAGGTGACTGCGTGGGACCGATTAATCGGAAGGCTGTCGCGTTCAGCCAATCCCAGGAACGCACCTTACATTCTGTTCGGTTGGTTAGCCGCCTTCAGTATTTGCGGCATCCTTGCCAGTCAGGTCGAGGTCAACAACTCCCTAGACGACAACCTTGCGACGTTCACAGAGTTCCGGAAATCAGAGCGCACACTGAACACCGACTTCTCGGGAGCAAATGTCATTTACGTGCTGTTTCAAGGTTCCGCCCCGGATTCGATGACAACTGGGGAGATGGGAATGCTGATGAGAGATGTTCAGGCGTATCTCTCAACAGTCCCCGATATCGGTGCTGATGCCTCCTATTTTGATGCCGTCCAAGAGGTCGGTTGCGGCTTTAACGATGACTACTGCAAAGCAACCGCCGGCTATTCGTCCGAGGCGGTGCGGAACTTCCTCGCGACCTATGAAATCGGAGCCACCCCTGGGGCACTGGACGACTTACTAACCTCCACTAAGAGCGCCGCTCTGATACGGGTTCTCGCACGAACCGATTCGTCAAACTTTGTGTCGACCTTGTTCTCCGAGCTCAATCGTCGCTTTGGAACTAGGCTTCCTCACGGCGTGCGGATGATGTTGGGCGGAACCGGCGCAACCACCCTTTCCGTTATCGAAAGC
>JAPKCZ010000384.1 GCA_028822745.1 Kiritimatiellia bacterium
TCGATGATGGCGCTTATCAGATCGCAAAGATCCTGACAAAGGTCGCGCAGTTGCAAGCCGACAACGGGGGCACCATTGATCAGCTGGTCGCCGACCTCGAAGCGCCCGCCGAAGCCACCGAGTTTCGGCCGGTCATCACCGTTGATAATTTTTCTGCCTACGCCGACGTTGTTCTTGAGGCGTTTTTGATGTTCGTCGAAGAAACCGAAGGCTGGTCACTGACGCCAGATAATCATGAAGGCGTCCATGTGACCTGTGCGCCGGGCTTTGGCGCTGGCTGGATTTTGTTGCGTAAGTCTCTGCATGATCCTCAGATGCCCACGAACATCGAAAGCGATATCGTCGGCGGTGTGGCTCAGATGAAGGCGAGCGTTGACGGGTTCTTGTCCGGCTTCGACGGCCTACGTCTGCCCTGAACACCGTGAAGGGTCTCTTGTAAGGAGGCGTTGCGCATGCGTGCGTATTTACAGATTTCGAATCTGAAACGCTCGGTAATACTGGGTGGTATCGTCGCTCTTGCGGCCGCCCCGCGAATCTTTTTTGCCGATCAGGCTGTCGCGGTGCTGCTCCCTTCGGCATTCCTTCTGATGACCCTCGTCTCAGGGGCTGTTTTTGCGTGGGGTGGCAAAGGCGGCATGGTGGGGGCTTTTCCTGAACGAAGCATTATGCAGCGTGGTCTGTGCGCAGCGGTTGTGCTTGGACTTGTCGGCGGTATCGCCAGAATGGTGTGGGGTGATGACGTGTTGCGGCAGGTTTTGGAGCAGCAGGGGAGCGCGCGGGCATTCGAGCTGAGTTTCCCCGCCGACGTCCCCGGAAAAACCGCGCTGGTCTTGTGGTGCGCGGGATTTCAGGTTCTGTTTTTGCAGGCAGGAACCATGGCGTTTCTGACACGCATCCTACGCCGCTGGGAGTTCGCGCTGATCGTCGTCGGCTTCAGTCGCGTTTACGTGACGCATTTGCAGTTTGCCGAAATGGGCGTGACGCCGATTGTCTCGACCTATTTGTTTGGAACCTTGGCGACCTTGGTGGGCGCGACGCTCTTCGCGCGTGGCGGTTTTCTGGCTGCCGTGCTCTTCGCGGTACTACTAGAACTGCGTGTGCTGTTTACCTGAGGCGGGTGGTTGCGTTTTCTTGAGCGGTTCGAGCAAAATGGTAGCCGCCGCCCCTCGTCTTTACCCTGTTCTTCACCTTTGTCTTCGCCTGTTTGCGATTAGGGTAAAGATGATGGCAAAGACAAGGGCCGCGCCTGATTTAGGCGCGGCCCTGCGGTTGATAGCGTGTTGAATGCTAAACCTATTTGATGAGTTTTAGCGAACCGGGGTAATTCCACACTTCCCCGTTGTTGGCCTTGATTCCGCCCACAATGGCGTAGATGACGGACATGAGGCCCAGTGCTATGAACCCGAAAATGCCGACGAGAGCAAGTGTGAGAATCAAACAGACCACGCCGTATATGACCAGTGAGATGATCCAGTTTACGACGATTTTCCCATGTTCGTCGATGATTGGCATCTCGTTCTTCTTCAGCTGCCAGAGGATAATGGGTACGATCAAGCCGGCTCCCGGAATCAGTCCGCCTGCCAGCAGTGAAAAATGCAGAAACATGGCCCACGTGTTGGTTGCTTTTTCGTCGACTGCGCTAACGGCGGTTGTGTCGCTCGTGGCAGCTGGCTCAGGAATTGGCGGTGTTCCAGCTACCGGTGTTTCTTGTGCTTCGGTTTCTTCGCTCATGACTTTTCTCCTCGTCTGACATTACCGTTGTGTGGTGCGTACGGCCGTTCCTGCATTTTCCCCGAAAGTGCTGGCCGGACGCTCGTGCGAGAACGTTACGAACCGTATAGAACGGTTGGAGGGATCTGAAAAGAACGATTCGCAGTTATTTTCAAAGGGCGACACCGCATCGCGCCGTATTCGGCGTGCCTCAGGAGGGTTTCTTTGTGCGCTTGACCGGTTTGGCCAGGATTTCGATATAGAAGGACTCGCGTTCCTCTTTCTCGGCCTGCTGCACGTGTTTGCCGAGCTCGGCGAGGTGGACAACCTTCGCTTCGGCTTCGGTCGCACCGTATTTGCAGTCGAAATCCCAGAAGTCAAAACCTTCGGGTAAGGCGTGTCGGCGTTCGCGTTTAACGTATTTGCGGATGTCGCTTCGAATCGCTTCGGCAAGCCGCGCGGGTTTGGTTTTGGGGTGAATCAGCGTAAATGTTTTTTTCATAATGCGTCGTTCTGTTTAGCCACGAGCGGATCGCCCATATCGTTCTGCAGGGCCAGTAGTGCCTCCTTCATCATGGCCAATTTCGCGCCATGCTTGGGATTGTCTGCAAGATCATCTTTTTCGTGTGGGTCGCTTTCTAAATCAAAGAGTCGGTAGACTGTCGCTTTCGGATAGTGAATCAGCTTGAAGCCATCTTTAGTAATCATGCGTTGCACATTCAGGTAGGCGCCGTAGATGGCCGCGTAGTGTGGATCCTTTTTGCCAGCGATCAAAGGGTTCAGGCTTTTGAAGGCAACGCCGTCGATATCGGTGCCCGCCAGTTCAAGCGTGGTCGGCACGATGTCCTGAAGGTAGATGGGTGTGTCCCTGTGTGAACCGGCTTCAATATCCGGCCCGCATACGATAAAGGGGACCCGCACGCTGTGGTCATACATGTTCTGCTTACCGAGCAATCCGTGTTGGCCAACCGCGAGGCCGTGGTCAGCCGTAAAGAAGATATAGGTGTTGTCGGCTTTGCCCGAGGCGTCGAGTGCATCCAACATGCGACCAACTTGCGTGTCCATGTGCGAGATGATGGCGTAGTATTCCTGGCGGTGGACTTTGACGGCGTGTTCCGTGCGAGGGAAGGGCGCAAGTTTCTCGTCGCGCAGACGCGCACTACAGCCGATGTCGTCTTTGTAGGGGTACTCGCTCAGGTAGTTGGGCGGTACGGCAATCTTGTCGAGGGGGTACATATCGACAAATGACTTCGGGGACTGACGTGGGTCGTGCGGCGCATTGAAGGCGGCGTAGATGAAAAAGGGCTTGTCCGAATGCTTTGCCTTCTCAAGAAAGCCTACCGTTTCATCGCCGAGTACTTCGCTCCAGTGTTTGCCGCCCTTCCAGAACCCTTGGCGGGATGTGTCCCAGGGCAGCCAAGCTTTGTCGTCCGGTGATGTTGGACGGTTGTATCCGGCTTTCGTCTGGTTTGGCATTCCGGGTCGTACGGCGCCAGTTGTGTTGAAAATGTCGCCTGCCGAAACACGCACGTGCCATTTTCCTGCCATGTAGGTGTCATAGCCCGCGGCTTGCATGCGTTGTGAC
>JAPKCZ010000385.1 GCA_028822745.1 Kiritimatiellia bacterium
CACGCTCGATTTTGACGCCTTCTTTGGCTTCCACGGCTTGATGCAGTCCATCGCTCCAGCGGCGTCCAGGCAGGATTCGCCCCGTGAATTCGTCGACGATTAGGACTTGGTTTTCCTGCACGACATATTCAACGTCTTTTTCATATAGCGTATAGGCACGAATCATCTGATCGACGGCATGAATACGATCGCTTCTGGCCGCGAAATGGTTGTGTATTTCCTGTTTGCGCTGAATGCGCTCTTCGGGGGTGAGGTCCGGTGCTGATTCAATTTGCTCAATTTCCGTAACCAGATCTGGCAGGACGTAGGCATCTGGGTCGTGCGGGCTCATGGCCTCACACCCTTTTTCCGTCAGACTGGCGTCATGATTACGTTCCTCAATAACAAACATGAGCTCCTCGCGTAAGGCGCGGGCATCCTCCTTGCGCATGTCGGTCAACATCATGCTTTCAACCTGCTCATGCATTTTTCGGATATCGGGGTCTTCCAGCAAATGCATGAGCTTCTTGTTCTTGGGCATGCCGTGAAAAACCTGATACATCAGGACTTGAGCACCCTCAACATCCTCCGCCTTGATCAACTTTTCGGCTTCTTGAATTTTGGACGTACAAAGCACGCGCTGCTGCTTAACGAGCGCTTCAACCGACGGTTTGAGTTCCGTAAAGATGTGCGTGAATGTTGTTGGCGACGGACCGGAGATAATAAGTGGCGTCCTTGCTTCGTCGATCAGGATACTGTCAATTTCGTCGATGATCGCGAAATTGTAGCCATTCTGAACGCGCGATTCAGGATCATAGGCCATGCCGTTATCGCGCAAATAATCAAAGCCGAATTCGCTATTCGTTCCGTATGTAATATCACACGCGTACTGTTCACGGCGTTCCGCAG
Organism: Kiritimatiellia bacterium; assembly: GCA_028822745.1. GTDB lineage: Bacteria > Verrucomicrobiota > Kiritimatiellia > UBA8416 > JAIOPI01 > JAPKCZ01. The sequence continues at coordinate 889 of JAPKCZ010000385.1, forward strand.
GTGCCATCTGGTTCTGGATGCAGCCTATCGTTAGGCCGAGAAACGTGAAAATGTTCCCCATCCATTCTGAATCGCGGCGAGCCAGATAGTCGTTGGTGGTGACGAGGTGAACATTCTTCCCCGCGAGGGCGTTCAGATAAAGTGGCAGCGTGGCGACCAACGTTTTGCCCTCACCCGTTGCCATTTCGGCAATTTTGCCCTGATGAAGCACGGCCCCACCCATGATCTGCACATCAAAGGGCACCATGTCCCAGGCGAGATCGTGACCGCACACGTCAAATGTCTGGCCACATAGTCGGCGGCAGGCGTTTTTAACCGTCGCGAACGCTTCGGCCATCAAACTGTCAAGCGTCTCACCCTTTTCAAGGCGCTCGCGAAATTCGACGGTTTTGGCTTTGAGTTGCTCATCACTCAGGGCTTGATATTCAACTTCAAACGCGTTTGTCCGTTCAACCATTGGCCCGAGAAATTTAATATCGCGATCATGCTTCGACCCGAAAACCTTCTTTAACACATTTAACATAGCGAAAATCTCCTAAAATTTATAATCCACCAACCTACGTTATCGACCGCCTCAGGGAAAGCTAAAACAGGTCGAGACCTATGGGCGACAAGGTGATAGGTCGATCGGTGAAAAATTTGGCTCGATGGATGACGCTACTTGCCGAGTGACAACCGCTGCGCCAGGCGATCGGGCAGTTTCGCTTCTCGGATGCGTGCCTGCGCCCGGGCGATGTCGTAGGTCACGCGGATGAGCTCAAACGTTCGCGCCTTGGGCTCATAAATGGTATACGCAGCGCGTGGATCACGATCGCGTGGCTGCCCGACACTGCCAACATTGATAAAATACCGTCTACCCAAGGTCACTTTGACGCGCGTGAATGCATGCCGGACAACGCTATGCTGACGCTCGAACACAACAGGCACGTGCGTGTGCCCATAGACACAACAAGGCGTGGTCTGGTAGCTAAAATGGGCATCTGCTTCGAGCGGATCAAAGACGTACCCCCATTTGTCAGGCATATCGAGTGTGCTGTGCACCACCGTTACGCCGGCAAAGCGACTGACCAAAGGAAGATCGCGAAGATACTGCATTTGCTCAGCACTGAGCTGATCACGCGTCCAAGCGACAACACTCCCGGCGTCCGGGTGGAAATCATGCAAGGGCATATCGTTGGAACAGTAGTGATCGTGATTACCTTTCACGACCACGCAGTCCATCGATTGGATTTTCTCAAGACAACGTACCGGATCAGCATTGTAGCCAACAATGTCACCGACGCAGACATAGTCCGTTACGCCACGTGATTCCGCATCGGCCAACACGGCTTCAAGCGCATCCCAATTTGCGTGGATGTCACCAATGATTGCGTAACGCTCAATACTCATTCCTTAATGCACCATCCTGAACACGTCATTTCTCAAAAAGGGAAAGGATTCTGTCTGACAGGCTGCATCACAGTGAGGAATCCCCAGAGCGGTCTGTCTGGGCTAGAGTTTAAGAATTGCTGCAGCAAGCGTCAGATCGTCTGCGTTGTTTATGCGAATATTTGGACCATCAACAGGGACCAAACGAACATCCTTGGTCACGAGCTCAACCGCAGACGATTCGTCACCCGGTGTCACTTTCGCTTTGTTGGCAGCAGCAATACCCTTTTTCAAGAGATCTAACTTGAACGCCTGAGGGCTCTGAGCGATCCAAATCGTTTTGGGGTCCAACGATTTTTTGATGACCTGACCTTTTTCAACAATCTTGACCGAGTCTTCAACCCGTCGCGCAGCAACGCCCGACCCGTAGCGTTTAGCGGTTTTGATGGTCTTGGATATGCTCTCTGTCGTCACACAGGGACAGTAGGCGTCTTGAATAACAGCCATTTTATAATCGTCGTCAAGCTCAGCCATTGCATTTTCAATAGACAACAGACGATTGGAGGTTCCAGCAATGACTGTCGTCACTTTGGCACATCCAAACATTCGCGCAACGGCCTGAGCAGCCTCAATGCGATCACGCTTTACGATTACAATTGTCGTGTCAATTTCTGGACAACGCTCAAAAGCCTGCAACGAGTACGCCAAGACAGGCGCCGAACCTAGATGAAGGAATCCACGGTCAACATTCCCACCCATTGTACCACCAGACCCGACCGCAACGATGATTCCTGCGTTCATATTTCCTCCATGAAGATTTAGCCTCAACTGTAACGATGCTAAACCTGAAGGGTCAAGAACCACTTGTAAATACGGACCTATTTCGCAAATTTGACAACAAAATGACCCTCGAATCCGACAAAACGGCCACTTCCGAGCTCTGGCCTTCGATCTTGAAGCCGACACAAAATGAGACAATACTGAATGTCATGACGAATACGCGACGATCGGTGACGGACTTTGGCGCACGGCCTTA
>JAPKCZ010000386.1 GCA_028822745.1 Kiritimatiellia bacterium
AAGAGCTTTGGGATCGCTGTGTGATGACTTGTTTTGGATTCGACCCATTGTTGCGCGTTGACCAGGTCGGGCCGGAGGGATTCATCGATCCATGACGTATCGGGAAACTGTCCTGTCGCGAGGAGGACGGTGTCTGCAGGATGCGTGAATTCACTGTCCGCGACGGGTTCCGGACGCCGCCGACCGCTGTCATCGGGTTCGCCGAGTGTGGTGCGCGTGAAACGCATTCCCGTGACGGTGTCATTGTCGCTGACGTCGTATGCCTGCGGACTCACCATGAACTCCATTGGTATGGATTCGTTTTCGAGTTCTTCGACTTCGCCGGGCGTGACGAGCATTTCATTCTGTGAGCGGCGGTAGCACACCCGCACACTGGTTTCGTCTGATGAAACAGTCTCACGTTGAAGGCGTTCGGCCGTTCGTGCGCAGTCCATGGCGGTGAAGCCGCCTCCGATGACGAGCACGGACTTTCCAATGATGGCATTATGGTGTTCATTCGCGTCTAGTAACCAAGGCAGGCCGTGCGCAATACCGTGGGCGCCTTCGCCGGACATGGAAAGCATGTTCGGTCGCAAGGTGCCGGCTGCCATGATGACGGCGTCATGGTCGGCTAAGAGTGCTTCCAGTGTGATGTCATCGCCAATGGATACGCCGCAGCGAATTTCGACACCCTGTTGTCGAACTTGGTCGATTTCGCGTTCTATGATATCGCGCGGCAGTCGAAATTCTGGAATGCCCTGGTTGAGCATGCCGCCTGGACGCTCATGTTTTTCGAAAACAGTGCATGTGTGTCCCAGTAAGGCAAGATTACGTGCCGCTGCCAGCCCTGCTGGGCCACTACCGATGATCGCTACGCTTTTCCCGCTTGGGGGGAAAATGGGGTCGAGCACGACGCGCTCGGACGTATTGAAATCGCCTGCCGATCGTTTTGAGAAGCAGATGGCCACAGAGTCGCCTAATCCTTCCTCGCCATGTCGACAGGCATCCTCGCAGGGGCGTGAGCACACACGCCCGAGAATTGCAGGGAAGACATTGTCGCGCAGGTTTATGCGATAGGCTTCGTCGTGGTCACCACGATAGATGGCCTCGAGGTAACCTGGGATATCCGTTTTTGCCGGACATGCGCTGCGGCACGGGATGCTTTCGTCGAGCCAGAACATGTCTTTGGTCGCGGTGCCATGGCCCGTTTTGACGGAGAGCATCGGTGGGACGATGCTTTGGTCGTTCATGGCGGTAGGGTCTGCATCAAACATAGGTGAAACCTGAAGGTAAACTAGGATGGTGAAGCGATGAAAACGCGACGACCCTCAATGCGCAATCGATTGTCGGCAATCAATTGTAGCGCTTCGGGGTAGATCGCGTGTTCCTGAATTTGTATGCGCGCATGAAGGGTGCCGGCATCGTCATCTTCCTTTATGGGCACACTGCGCTGTATTATAATGGGCCCCGTGTCCGTTCCTGTGTCCACAAAGTGGACTGTGCAGCCTGCGATTTTGGCCCCGTAGTCGAGGGCTTGCTTCCAACTGTACATGCCCGGGAAGGCGGGCAGCAGGGCGGGGTGAATGTTTAGCACGCGGTTGGGGAATGCGGCCAGTAGATCTGGTTTGACGATTCGCATGAAGCCGGCCAGTGCGATCACGTCCACATCGTGTTCACGCAGAACGTCGATGTAGTCTTGTTGTGCTTCGCCATCCAGTTTGGTCATAAAGGGCGCGGCGCTGATGAATCGCGCTGGGATGTCGCGTTGAATCGCATGGTTCAGAATGCCGGCACCCTCAACGTCGGACAGCACGATGGTGACTTCGGCCTTGAGTGCGCCGCGATCAATGGCCTCGAAAATGGAGAGCGCATTTGAGCCTTTGCCGGAACCTATGATTCCTATCTTTAGCACGGCATTGGACTGTTGTTCTGTCGTCATGGATTATTACTGTTGGAATCACTATTGGTGCAAGTCAGAACGCTACGCCAAGCCCTCTGCTTCGTCAATCATGGAGCACTGTATTGATCGGGTTTTAGGCAACATCGGGTTTAGCGCTAGAACGCATTGACGGCGCACGCGTCAATTGTGCAACATAGTCAACATGTCCAACGCGCTTGAAATTGTGTGTGATGCCTGCGGCCAGGAAAGTTTGCTGCGACGTGAGCCTGTCTATGAGGGCTTTACCAAGGTGGGTGAAAGCCTGTCTTGTATGGCCTGTGGGCATACCTACGCGGATGAGGCTGATGTTCCGTTTAAATCTGGCGCTCCTGCGTCGATCTTTTCCGACGCGGATAAGTCAAAATTGCCTGATGTTTTTGACCCGGACGTGGATACGCGCAACTGCCGCAACTGTCAGAATTATCTCCAAAATCCATTCACACAATGGTGCACCGTGCATCGCAAAGATGTGGATGCGCTCGATACCTGTCCGTCGTTTAAGAGGGCGGAGCCTAAGGAAGAAGAAGATCCACTCTTTTGACGAATCAGGCGATTCGTGCTTACACGCCGCGTTGGCGGATGACTTCGTAGAGCAAAATCGTTGTTGCCGAGGCCACGTTCAAGGAGTCAGCCTGGCCGAGCATTGGGATTTTCACCGCCACGTCGCTTTCCTTGAGCCAGGTGTCAGTCAAGCCATACTGTTCCGTTCCCATCACCACGGCAACGTTCCCGCTGACGTCTGTCTGGGTGTAGTACGCGTCGGCGTCCGGGCTGGTTGCCACGATTTTGATGTGGTTTTTGCGTAGCCATGCAAGTGCATCCTGCGTGGTTGTTTCGACCACCGGGACATGGAACAAGGTTCCCACGCTGGCGCGGACCACGTTCGGGTTACTGAGATCCGTGCAACGGTCGCAGACGAGTACAGCGGTGGCACCAACGGCATCGGCTGATCGCAGGATGGTGCCGAGGTTCCCGGGTTTTTCGATGGCTTCTGCGATGACAACGAGATGCGGGCCGGCTGTTGGTAAATCATCTAGGCCTCGTTTCAGCTGTGGGCCAACACCCAGCATGCCATCCGGTCGATCGCGGTATGACATTTTGCAGAAGACATCCTTGGTGCAGGAAACCAGTTCGGCACCCTTCGTTGCGCACTGCTCGAGCAATTGCATTTCGTTAGAACCAAGAAAAAGCGTTTCGCAATAAAAGACTTCTTCGAAGGCATAGTTGTTTTGTTCGGCGCGCTGGATTTCACGAAACCCCTCGACCAGCATGCGGTCGAGGGCGTCACGGTGCGATCGTTGGCGCAATTTGACGACCCGCTTGATGCGCGGGTTGCTCAGACTGGTGATGTGCATACGAGGGGCGTC
>JAPKCZ010000387.1 GCA_028822745.1 Kiritimatiellia bacterium
ACCGTCTTTTCGTCGTCAAACGACCTGGTGGAGATAAACCGACTCTGAAAACGGCGCCAGCGCTTGTTTAACCTGCGCAATGTCGCTGGATGACCCTGCAAAGGAGGCACGCACGGCGGAGCTGATCTGGACGCGCCCAATGCGAATGCCCGCGTCGAGATAGCGCTGTATGCATTCGTCCATGGGTTCGAACATGACCGCGGCGTGACAGGTGTCGAGGCAAACGGCGACGTGATCGCGTAAAAGTTGTTCGGCTTCATTTTTGTCAACGCCGAGCGCATCGCAGAGCGTTGCGCGACCCGTGCTGAGCAGTTCGGTTTCAAAAAAATCAACGAATTGCTGGCTCGTTTCGATGACGCCGTCCGGTTCGGGTTCGATATCCAGGTGAATCAATCGGCCCGTGTCGCGACCGACACGCACGAGATGGGCGACGCTGCGCGCTATGTTGCGTGTCATGTGTGTGATGAGGCCACCGTCGCGTTTGATCCAACTTGAATAGGAGAGTGGGTTGGTTGAGATGCCCCCATCACCGCCGGGCGGGAGCAGGGTGGCGAGGGCGTCGGCGAGTCGGCAGGTGTAATCCAGTCGCTCGTCACTGCGCCAGTCCGGCGCGTGGACGTCCGCTTTGACGGGTGTCCCGTGGAATGGGCCGTGTGGGAATCCGTTGATCAGGGAAACGTAGCAGCCCAGATCGTCGAGCTGGTCACGAAAGGCGCGCAGATTATTGCCGGCGAGAAGTTCGCGGCTTTCGTCGCCTGACAGGCGTAGACCAATACCAAACGGGGCATTGGGTGACGTGGCCGCTTTAATTGTCGGCGCGTGATGGTGAAGCGCCTGGGACACATCGTTCCAGCCGTTGGCGGGGTGGATGTTCGTGCAGTAGGTCAGGTCGGCGAAGGAGTCAGTATCGATCAGCATGGCGTCAAGGTAGTCAGTTGCGGTCGCGAAGGCTAGTGATCTTGGGTCGTTAGGCCTTTTTTTTGAAAAATCCTTCGAGAATGCGGATGGAACGTACGACGACCGTCAGGTCCATCTCGTGCACTTCGTGTCCGTGGCCAATGTCGCGCAGAAGCATAATGGTGAGCGGACCACCGAGGTGTTCGCGAAATTCGTGCAGACCGCGTAGCACGGAGGCGGGGTCATCGGGCGTGTCAAGATGGCTAAGCATGGCAGGGTCGAAAACCGGCAGCCCTAGCTCGGTGAGCAAATTGATGATGCGTTCCCATTGGGTCGCGTCGATAAAGCCCATTTGCCATGAATAGGTGGAATCGAGCGCTAGGCCGATCGCGACAGCTTCACCGTGATGCAATTTGAAGTGGGTCAGTGATTCGAGTTTGTGTGCGGCCCAGTGTCCGAAATCCAGCGGGCGTGATGAGCCGCGTTCTAAGGGGTCGCCGCCTTTGCTGATATGGTCCAAATGGAGTTGGGCGCAGCGGTAAATGACGCGTTGCATGGCCGACAGGTCGCGCTGACGCAGGGCAAGCACGTTCTCCTCCATGTAGCGGAAAAAGTCGGCATCCTGTAGCAGGGCTACTTTAATGGCTTCAGAGACGCCGCCCATCCAGTCGCGCGTATTGAGCGTCGCCAGAAAGTCGGCATCACAAATAACGCTGTGTGGTGGCGTGAATGTGCCCAGGAAATTTTTGGCGTTATACGCGTTGACGGCGTTTTTAACGGACAGGGCGGCATCGTTTTGCGCGAGGACCGTGGTTGGAATACGTACCAAAGGAATACCGCGATGGGCGATCGCGCAGGCATAGCCAACCATGTCGATCAGGGCGCCGCCGCCGATGGCAACCACATAGCATTTTCGGCAAAGGCGATATTCGGCAATGCGGTTAATGACGGCGTCAACGTGTGCAGGGTCTTGTTTGACGATTTCGCCGCCCGGCAAAACAATCGGCGGGCACGCCAACGGAATCGCGTCCAGTTGCGCGGCAAAATAGTCGGACACCTTGTCCAGTAGCTCGGGGTGTGCCTCGGCAACGTTGGCATCGACAAAACAGATGGCTTTTCGGCTAAAAGCAATTTCCTGATCGTTGGGTGCCATCACCTCGCGCAATAACGCATTTTCTGGAGAAAAAATCCCTCTCGAAAAGCGAACAGGGTATTCAAAGGTGACTTGAATGCGTTGTTGGATCGGCGGGAGCGCATCGGCATCTGTTGCAGACGCTTCTCCGGCTTGAGGTGCTGTATCTTTGTTATTCATCGAATTCATTGTTGTGGATGTTTTCTACTGAACAGACGTATTTGCCCATCTGTTTATTAGGCAAAGCCCGGATACTGGGGCAGGTGTGCTCAGCCGAATGAACATCATAACGCAGGGTACAGGGGGAATGGAAAGCACCAAATGTTCGCCGGCGCCTTGACCCTAATCGGTCGAAGGCGTACTTTTGCAGGATTCGCTTGAATCGGAAATTACTTCAGCAGGACGTCGACGATATGCCAAAAACCGTGGGAATTGCTGGTGCCGGGATCATGGGACGCTTGATGGCCCTGGCGCTGCACGAGAAGGGTTGGCAGGTCAGTCTCTATGACGCCGATCAGGAACAGGGCACCGATAGTTGCACCTGGGTTGGCGCCGGCATGCTGGCCCCTTCCTGCGAACTGGAGTCGGCCGAACCGGACGTAGCGCGAATGGGCGATGCGGCGCTGGCGCGCTGGCCTGAGCTTCTAGCAGGCCTTGATGCGCCTGTCGGATTCAGCCACAAAGGCAGTCTGGTGGTCGCCCATCCCGGGGATCGCTCAGAATTGGAGCGCCTGCATGATCGTGTCGTGTCGGGACGCGCGGATGCCTCTTTTATGCGCCGTGTCTTGGCGGATGACATTGCCGAGCTGGAACCGGGCCTTGGGACACGCTTTTCTAGCGGTCTTTATTTCCCTGGCGAGGCGCATATTAACAATCGTGACCTTTTGATCGCGCTGGCGGCCACTTTGCACGCGCGCGGCATTGCGTGGCATAGACCTGTCGATGTCCTTGCTGTCGAGGCTGGCGGTGTACTGCGGATGGCTGACGGAGGTGCCACGTTCGATATGGTTCTGGATTGTCGTGGGTTGGGTGCGCGTGCACAACTGACGGACCTTCGCGGCGTGCGTGGTGAACTTGTGTATCTGGAAGCACCTGAGGTTGCGCTGACACGGCCCGTGCGGCTGATGCACCCCCGTTATCCAATTTACGTTGTGCCGCGTGGCGACGGCGTTTTTGTCGTTGGTGCGACGGCGATCGAGAGCGAGGACAGGGGGCCTGTTACGGTACGCTCTGTGATGGAGTTGCTTTCTGCGG
>JAPKCZ010000388.1 GCA_028822745.1 Kiritimatiellia bacterium
CCAGCATGGAGGCCGTTTTTCCGTAAATAAAGGATTCCAGCCCAGCGGCATGCCCGAGCGACAATTGCTGGATGATACCCAGAATGGCGACGCCAAGACCAAAAAAGACGCTTAACACGATTCCCAGAGCGGCGTCTTCCTTGAGCCGTGATTGAGACCGCACGAGCAGAACGGATCCCATCCCGATCAGCCCTGAAATAACCGCGCCCAATAAGAGGCCCGGCAACCATCGCCCGGTGCCGCCATGTGCGGCCATCACAAGAAAGGCGATGCCGATGCCTGGCAGGGTCGCGTGACTGACCGCGTCGCCCATCAGCGCGCGTTTGCGAAGCAACATGAATGTGCCGATCATGCCGGCTGCGATGCCGAGCAGGACCGTACCAATGACGACCACGCGCGTGTTGTAATCCTGCAATTGCAGGACGCTCAACAGCTGCGCCATGCTGGGCCAGTCTGTGTGTGTGTTCATCGTGGCGTTCCTCTTAGCGGCGAGCGGCTTCGGCCAGCGCTTGTGCGGCCTCGTCCAGGAGCGTCAATTTGCCGCCATAGGTTTTCTTCAGGTTTTCCTGTGTGAAAACATCTTCGGTGGGGCCACGTGCGACGATGCGCATGTTCAGCATGATCAATTCGTCGAAGTAGTGCCGCACGGTTTGCAGGTCGTGGTGAACGACGAAGACCGTGCGCCCACGCTGAATCAATTCCTGCAAAATGGCAATGATGGCACCTTCCGTGCCGGCGTCGACGCCCGCAAAAGGCTCGTCCATGAAGTAGATTTTGGCATCCTGGGCCAGCGCGCGTGCGAGAAAGACGCGCTGTTGCTGGCCGCCGGATAGTTGGCTGATTTGACGGTGGGCGTAGTCGGCCATGCCGACACGTTCCAGCGCGTGCAACGCGGCGTCTTTGTCCTGTTTGCGTACCGGGCGGCACCATCCAATTTTGCCGTAGCGGCCCATGGTCACAACGTCGAGCGCATTGACGGGGAAGTCCCAGTCGACACTTTCGCGCTGAGGCACATAGCCAACCAGGTTGCGTTGTTTGGCATAGGGTTTACCATAGATCATGACGCGGCCTGATGCGCGCGGGACCAGATCCATGACGGCTTTGATTAATGTGCTTTTACCGGCGCCGTTCGGTCCAATGATACCAATCAGCTTTCCTTCCGGAGCATCGTATTCGATGTCCCACAAGACCGGTTTGTGATGATAGGCGACCGTCATGTCGTCGATCGAAAGCGGCGCGTTCTGCGGATGCTCTTCACCCAGTGGCGCGGCTGGGTGTGTTTTGTTTTGGTGATGCCCGAAGACGCGCATTAGATCTGGCATGGGGTGGCTCCTTCGCGGGTGGCGTATCAATGCGACAGATTCAATTTTCCGTTCAAACCCTTTTCGGGGGCTTGGCCGCCAAGGGCGCGGGTGACAAGGGTGATGTTGTGATCCAGCATGCCGATGTAGGTGCCTTCGTAGGAGCCAGCATTGCCCATGGCGTCGGAATACAGTTCACCCCCAACCGTGACCGTCTTGCCGCGTGCAGCAGCACCTTCGATAAGGGCGCGCACGTTCTTGTCCGGCACGCTGGATTCAATAAAGACCGCCTTGATGTCGCGTTCGGTGATGATGTCGACCAAGCGTCGAATGTCCTGGAGCCCAGCAGAAGATTCTGTGGAAATGCCCTGAATGCCTTGCACGTCAATATCATATGCGCGCCCAAAGTAGTTGAACGCGTCGTGGGCCGTGATCAGCATACGCCCAGCTTTCGGGATCGTGGCGATGACGTCTTTCGCGTAGGTGTCGAGTGCCGCAAGCTCCCCCAGATAGCGCTCGGCGTTCGCCGCATACATGTCGCTGTTGGCGGGGTCGAACTCGGCCAACGACCGGTTGACGGCTTCGACGGCCTTCATCCAGCCAGCGATGTCCATCCATACGTGCGGATCGGGGTGTCCGGCGAATTCTGCGGGTTCCAGCACGAATTCCTGCGGGATGAGTTCGGTGACGGCGAAAACCGGCTTCGTGCGTGCGACTTTGATCAAGACATCGCCCATTTTTCCTTCAAGCAGCAGACCCGAGTAAAAAATCACATCGGCGCCCTGCAACGCGACAACATCATTGCGCGTCGGTTTGTAAAGATGGGGGTCGACACCGGTTCCGATGATGTTTTTGACCGTCGCGTGTTCGCCGACGACGTGACGCACAATGTCGCCCACCATGCCCACGGTTGCGACAATCGCATAGGGTGTGGCTGGGTCGCTGGTTGTTTGCACGGCTTCTGATGATGGCGCGGGTTCCGATCGGCCGCAGGACATGGCCAAGGCGGCGCAAAGCCCGGCGGCGATCAATGGCAAGGTGTACTTAATGGGATGTTTCATTCTGGGTCTTTCTTTTTCTCTATTTCACCGATGACAGTGACAAAAATATGGGGCACGGCTTCTTCGCCGAGGCTGGTCGGTTTGCCGTCGCGTTCGATACTGATGGATTGGCCAAATGACTCGCGCCCTAAAACGCTGAAGCGGTTTCCGGGGTAGAGATCCAGTTCGCCGAGGTAGCGCAGCAATTGCGCATCGTGGTCATTGACTTCAACAACTTCGACGACGTGACCGGGTTCGACCGAGGCTAATGGAACCGAAGGCCGCGGTGCGACGTGACCGTCTTTGGTGGGGATGGGCGCGCCATGTGGATCAATCGTGGGGTCCTCAAGGGCCGCCGCCATGCGGTCTTCCAGGTCTTCTGAAATCACATGCTCCAGTTTTTCGGCCTCGTCGTGAACTTTATCCCAAGGCACACCGAGCTGCTTCGAAAGATAGAGTTCGATCAACCGGTGGTGGCGAATGACCTCCAGGGCGACGCTCGTGCCGGTTTCGGTCAGTTTGACGCCTTTATAGGCTTGGTAAATGAGCAGGCCATCTTCGGATTTGGCCAATTTCTGGGCCATGTTGGTGACCGACGCAGGACGCTGACCCAGCGCGTTCGCCAATCGCGACGTGCCCACCCATTCATCCGACTTCTGTAGGCTGTACACCGCTTTTACAAAGTTTTCAACGGACTGTGAGAGCATTTTATCCTCGTCTAATAAATTGTTTAGCCAAGACTAAATATTGCAAAAAAGGGATAGGCCTGCAAGTGGAAAAATGAGGCCTTGTTTTCAAGGCGCCATCTGTGACAGAAAAACCTTCGAAGGCGGGGCTCGAATGGCTGTTCTGTGATCAGCGACGTGGTCGTGCTGCGACGGTCTGGCCGATTTCGGCGCTTTTGCGAATCATGTCCATCAGCTTC
>JAPKCZ010000389.1 GCA_028822745.1 Kiritimatiellia bacterium
CATTTCGTTGATCACCAAACGGTCTTGTGGGGTGCTGCTCTGTGCCAGTGCAGAAAGCAATGCTTCCTGTGCGGGTACGTATTCCTGTTTCATGACTTTAAAGACAATGGAGCGTTTTAAGGCGTCTGTGCCACCCGAATCGGGCTCAGAAGGCGTTTTCGGGGTGAATTGTGGTACTCCGTTGCGCGACGTGGGCGCGACGCTCGCGATGGAGGTGCCGACGTCAGGGGAGGTTCCCGCATTGTCATACTGTTCGCTGGGGCCCGCGGGTTCAGAAGGCGCTGTCACGCTCGCCGTTATCGAATCGGTTGGTAGTGGCGTGGCTACAATTTCGTCTGAGCCTGTGCCGCGATCGGCTTGCCCTGCATCGTCACGAAGCACGCTGTAGGCGAGAAACGTCAGCCATCCCAAGACTAAGATCCAGATCGGCATGACAGCGAAACGCGCCTTTGCGGACGGGTGCTCGAGGACAAGCTTTGGGGGCGCTTTCGATGCACTGCCGTCGTTGACTTTCAGTCGTGGCGTCACCGTCGTCATAAGCACAAGAATTTGCGTGTCCCCAATTAAGATACGGTCACCCTTCTTAAGTTGGGTTTCTTTGATGGGGGCTTGATTGACGCGCGTGCTGTTGGCGCTCTTGAGATCGACGACCCACAGGCGCTTCTCTCGAAATTCAAAACGGCACTGGTTGCGCGATAGCCCTTCGTCATTGATGCAAATGTCATTCTTGCTTGATCGCCCGATTTGGGCGCCGTCCTGAGGAATCGTAAAGCTGGTGCCTTTGGACTGGCCGGCTTCGATGAGTAAGTGCGAATATCGATCCATAATGCTCACGTGTTTCAGGTGAAATGATTGCAAAAACGTTCCACAACTATGCGGAAATGCACCGATTGGGGCAAGCTGTTTCGCGGCAAGAGCGCTTTCCCTGCTATTGGCCAGACTTGACCCAACGCAGAGTGTATCGCACATTGCGGCCATGAAACGCCTCATCCTTGTTCGCCATGCAACAGCCGCTTCCGAGCGACAGGGGGTCGATGATTGGCATCGTCCCCTTGTTGAACACGCGAAAGCAGACGCAAAGCGTCTTGGGAGCACGCTCGCCGAGCACGATGTGATGCCGGAATCGCTGATGAGCAGCTCTGCCATTCGTGCCAGCTCGACGGCACACCATTTAGCGTCCACGCTTGGCTTCCCGGAGGCTGAGGTTATTTCCGATCATGATCTGTACACCTTTGATGAGCGCGAGTTGCTTCGCGCTATACAGGCATTGCCAGCCCCTGATTCGACCGTTTTGTTGGTGGGGCATAACCCTGCCTGTCATGCTGTGTGTGAAATTCTCACAGGCGTTCGGCTGGATGGCTTCGTAACCTGTGGCGCGGCCATCATGGACCTTGACGTCGCGGCTTGGCGCGAGATCGGCGCGTCTTGCGGGTCGTTGAGCTCGTTCTTGGGACGACTTACGTAGCGCTGACAGCCCACGTCTCGAGGGTCTCGATGAGCTCGCCGATTTCGTTCAACTGCATATCCGGTGTCTCTCCAAGCAACCGGGGGAAGCGCTTGCCGTGTTTCAGATACACGCCATTTCGGGCCAAGTGAAGCCTACCTGCACGAACACGAACGGTTTGCAGTTGATGGGCGTGCGCAAGAATACGTAGGTCGGCGATGTGCAGTAGACGCTTGACCGGTGCAGGCAGTGGGCCGAATCGATCCAGCAGCTCCTCGCGCAGCCGGGCCACATCGTCGTTCGTGACGACTTCGGCCAGCTTCTTGTAGACATCCAGGCGTAGCGGTTCTTCATCGACATAGTCATACGGCAAAGCGGCCGCCGATTCAGACGTTGCCGCGCGTGGTGACAAGTCTACGAAATCGAGCTGCAGCTCCACGTCGATGACGGTTGGCAACGGTTCACCTTTTAAATGTGCGACGGTACGTTTCAAAAGTTGGCAATACAGTCCAAACCCGACAGCGGTGATGTGTCCACTCTGGCTGCGCCCAAGCAAATTGCCTGCGCCGCGTATTTCGAGGTCACGCATCGCCAGACTAAACCCGACACCCAGCGCGGAATGACGTTTGATGGCATCGATACGTTTACGGGCTTCCGAGTCGATTCGCCCGTGCGCCGGAAGCAGCAGGTAGGCAAATGCTTTGCGATTGGAACGCCCAACGCGACCGCGCAGCTGGTACAGATCTGCAATTCCGAATCGATCTGCGCGATCAATGACGATGGTGTTTGCGCGCGGGATATCGACGCCGCTCTCGATGATCGTGGTGCACAGCAGTACGTCGTACTGACCTGCTACAAATGCGGCCATGACGGCCCTCAGCTGTGGGGGGCTCATCTGGCCGTGTCCGACGGCAATGCGCGCTTCGGGAAGGAGTGCGCGCAAGCGGTCCCACACGCGATTGATTGTCATGACCCGGTTATGGAGATAGAACACCTGCCCCTCGCGTTGAAGCTCCCGGCGAACGGCTTCCACGATAACCTTGTCGTTATCCCGCGCCACCGTCGTTTCAATAGGCATACGATCGCGTGGGGGCGTTTGTAAGAGGCTTAGATCTCTGGCGCCGGTGAGTCCCATGTAAAGCGTGCGTGGGATGGGTGTCGCCGTCAGGGTGAGGACGTCGACCATGCGACGCATATGTTTGAGGCGTTCTTTGTGCGCGACGCCAAAGCGCTGTTCCTCGTCAATGATCGCAAGCCCAAGGTTCTGGAACGCGACGTTTTTCTGAACCAACGCATGGGTACCGATGACGATATCGACGCTGCCATCGCGTAGGCCGGCCACGATCTCGGTGCGCGCGGATTGCGTGCAGAAGCGACTTAGCACTTCGACGCGGAAGGGGTAGGATGAGAGACGCTCCGAAAAGGTTTCGTAATGCTGTTGCGCTAAAATGGTGGTCGGCACGAGCACCGCGACCTGTTTGCCGGCCAAGACGGCCTTGAATGCGGCTCGCATGGCGACTTCGGTTTTGCCGTAGCCGGCATCGCCGCAGATCAGACGATCCATTGGGCGGGAGGACTCCATGTCCTTTTTGACATCGGCAATCACGCGGTCTTGGTCGGGTGTCTCACGAAACGGAAAAGCGGCTTCGAAATCGCGCTGCCAAGGGACGTCCTTTGGGAAGCTGAAGCCCTTAAGCAGGTCACGGTGCGCCTGAACTTCAAGCAGCGAGGAGGCCAGGTCGCGTACCGCACGTTCGGCGTCGCTTTTGTCCTTTTGCCAGCGTTTGCCGCCCAAGAGGTGCAGGCGTACATAGCGATCCCC
>JAPKCZ010000390.1 GCA_028822745.1 Kiritimatiellia bacterium
GCGACCATCACATTAAGGGCTACTCCATGTGGTTCGCAGGCGGTGGTATCAAAGGTGGCCAAACCTACGGCGCGACCGATGAACTTGGGTATTCGGCCGTTGAAAACCCGGTGCATGTTCGCGACGTCCACGCGACGATGCTGGATGTCCTCGGCCTCGATCACAGCCGCTTAACGTACAAGTTCCAGGGCCTCGACGCCAAGCTGACCGGCGTCGAAGCCGCCAGTCCGGTGCGTGCACTTTACGTTTAAGCCGATGCGTGACGTTGGACACGTCATTCGCGAAGGAACGGGCGGCTTCGGTCTGTTTGATGCAAATAACTTCGCCAAAGCCTCTGCGCATAGTATGTTCCCCGTGCTTGTTTCAGCTGAGCCCAATACCCTTTAAGGAACTGACGAATGCCCGAATACGGAAAAATGAATCAACTCACGGTTATGCGTGTTACGGACGTGGGGCTGTTTCTGGACGGTGAGGACCTGGGCGATATTCTGCTGCCGAGGCGCTATGCGAAACGCGAATGGGAAGCAGGCGAGGTCGTTGACGTTTTCTTGATGCGGGACTCGGATGACCGTCCTTTGGCGACGACGCTGACGCCGTACGCCATGGTTGGTGATTTTGCTTGTCTGCGCGTTGTGGCCGTCGCCGAAGTAGGGTCATTCATGGACTGGGGGCTCCCCAAGGACCTGTTTGTCCCGTTTCGCGAGCAAAAAATGAAAATGCTCGAAGGGCGCTCCTATGTCGTCCGTGTCTATGTTGATAAAGCCAGTGGGCGCATCGCGGCGTCGTCTCGCTTGGAGCGTTACCTTGATAAGACGACGTCTGCGTTTAAGATCGGACAACCCGTGTCACTCATGATCAGCGAAAAGAGTGATTTAGGCTATAAGGCCATCATTAACAACACGCATTCGGGCATGCTCTTTTATGAGAAGGTCGTTTTGCCGCTGGAACTTGGGCAATGCCTGGACGCCTTTATCGAACAAGTTCGTGAAGATGGTAAAATCAATCTGTCACTGGCCAAGCCCGGTTATGACAGCGTGGCAGACGTGTCGACAGCGATTCTTGCATATCTCGATACGCAGGATGGACTCATGACGGTCACCGACAAAAGCTCACGTCAGGAAATTTTCACGCTTTTCGGTGTCAGTAAGAAAACCTACAAGAAGGCCCTCGGCGCACTCTACAAAGCGCGAAAAATCGCTTTTGAGGAGGAGGGCGTCAAGCGCCTTGATCCACCCAAGTAGTCCGTGGCTTGGCCACGCCAGAAAGCGAAAATTGTTGGCAATGAGCGTGCTGCCAACTAGGGCCGACGTCAGAACGTCGTTTCGACACGAAGCGCGAACTGTATGGCATCGTCAATCCGCTCATCCATGCCGGGGTGTATAATATACTGGACCCCAGGCTGGAGTGACCATGTGTCGTTGATCGGTGCGTGGTACGTCCATTCAATGGTTGTTTCGTGGTCGCCCAACGCTGGGTTGGCGTCTCGAAGTGCATGGCTCGCATGGGCTCGGGCAACGGCGATTCCCGTTTCGTTCGCATCCCGTCCCGGGCACAGACCGGATAGTGTGAGTCCTGCGCCTGTGTAATACGCCACCGCGTTGTTGGCTTCGTCCGCGCGACCATACTGAGCAAAAAAGCCTGCCGTGAATTGCTCTGAAGCCCACAGGGTTTTTTCCGCGATGAGGTAGTAGCCGTCATTGTGGTCAATTGGTTTGCCTGCTGGATCTTCCGATTCGGCGGTGTGTACCCAGGCGCCGGTGCCAATCTTGAAATAGCTGGCGTCACCCGGATCTCCCGCCGTCCAAGTTGTTGACGTATTCGTGCGTCAAGGTGACGCTGGGGAGCCACGCTTTGCCCGCACTGTTTTCTGAATAACCGGGCGATGTGAATAAGATTGAGGCCCCAAAAACGGCGCATAAATATCTGTAATGACTCATTTTTCTCCTAAAATGAAAGCACATTACGCAGCAATTTAGGTTTACACAACCTTTTAATTAGTTGAGACTAAATCGATGTTTAGTTTTGGCTAAATACGACTTTTCTCGGAAGCACGCACCTCGTCAGGGACCCGTCGGTGTGCCTCGCAAGGTGTGTCTGTTCGGGGGTGCCGCTTTGCAACCTTGCCATCATGCTGTGGCTCTGGGATTCTGTGGCCTTCTGTAGAAGGCGAATTAAACAATTTAAGCAAAGGATGACTCATGGAACAGTGGCGAAAACTTCAGAACGGGAGTGACGTGCGTGGTGTGGCGCTTGAAGGGGTGCCCGGTGAAGCGGTAAACTTGACCGAAGACGCCTCGCGCGCAATCGGTTTCGCGTTTGGCGGATGGCTTGCGTCACGTTCAAAGAAGCAAGGCTTGCGCGTTGCCGTCGGGCACGACTCGCGTCTTTCGGCTGATGCCATTAAGGCGGCGGTGTTTCAGGGCCTCGAGCAGGCGGGCTGCGCTGTTTTTGATGCGGCTCTGGCATCCACGCCCGCCATGTTCATGTCCACGATTTTCGAGCAGCACGGCTACGATGGCGCCATCATGCTCACGGCCAGCCATCTGCCCTTCAACCGCAATGGCATGAAGTTCTTTACACGTGACGGAGGTCTTGAAAAGAAGGACATCAAAGCCATTTTGGATGCTGCCGTGGCGGCTGGCGTTCTTCCAGAGGTGCCGCTTCGCTCGGTGACGTCGATCCCGCTGATGGACGATTATTCGGCGCATCTCGTCGGCGTTATTCGCTCAGGCTCCGGATCAGACACACCCTTGGCAGGGCTTAAGATTGTCGTCGACGCCGGCAACGGCGCGGGCGGCTTTTTTGTTGGATCCGTACTGGATCCGCTCGGGGCAGATACCACGGGCAGTCAATTTCTAGATCCTGACGGCGCCTTCCCTAATCACATTCCGAACCCCGAAGACGCTGAAGCCATGGATGCGATCATCGATGCCGTGCAGAAATCCGGAGCAGACCTGGGAATCATCTTCGATACGGATGTTGATCGCGCGGGGGCGGTCGATAAACATGGCGTGCCGATCAACCGTAATCGGTTTATCGCCCTGATGGCCGCCATCGTGCTTGAAGCGCATCCCGGCTCAACGATCGTCACCGACTCCGTCACCTCAACCGGTTTGCAGAAGATGATCGAGCAAAAGCTCGGCGGACGTCATCATCGCTTCCAGCGCGGCTATCGTAACGTCATTAATGAGTCCATCCGCCTCAACGCGGCCGGTGAGGCGTCTTGGTTGGCGATGGAAACCTCCGGGCATGGGGCCTTGA
>JAPKCZ010000391.1 GCA_028822745.1 Kiritimatiellia bacterium
TCACCAAGGGCGACTCTGAGGCACACATGCTTGGTCCCGATTATGCCTTTCCGCCTTCCACCACTCAGGTGTCAGACGTGACATTTGATAGAGATGGGATGAAAGCAGTCTTCGCCTCTACTCAGCTGGTGAGTCCGGGAAAACTGCTGGGCAGCGTAGTCCGGCTTGAGTTGAACTCCAGCGCGAACGTGGAATTTCATACGATTTACGATTCCAAGGAACAGCCTCATGATGACGTTGACAACGCGAATGTCGTTTCTGCTGTGGCGTTCAAGGACACAGGTTCGGGATCCGATGGCCTCCAAGGCTATGTTACTGGCCGCTTTAACGGCTCAGTATTCTGCGGCGAGGTTCCTATAAAAAGTCCCGATCCCACACCGGTGATCAGCTTGCAAACCACGGGCGATGGGCCCTGGTTTGCAGCGCTACATGCATCGCACGCCCTGTTTGTTGGTTCGTGTCAGGCATCGGTCGAGAGCGGAAAGATAGTCCAGACTCTGTCCACTCGGCCTCAGTCATTGGCATTGCGCGTTGCTGAATCTACGGACCGGAAATCCAATTCCAACTCATCGGAAGTTTCGGCTGGACAGCGAGCTATTCAGTTGAGCTTTACGGACAATCGACGGCTCTGCCGTGCGACTTGGTCTACATCGGTTCCCCCGAGATCCTTGGATATCAATGGATGCTGGAATGCCGATCTGAAAATCGATCAGGCTATTCCATTGACGGGCAAATCCAATAGCTTTGCCATTCTTCCATATCCCGGCGTGCCTCTGCTCATGTTTCGTGATGGCGATAGCCCTCGTGAAGGGCAGGTTGATACGGCACTCGGGCTCCCTGTAGGTATCCCCGCGCGAAGTGACAGCAAGAGTCTTTCGGCAACATCACCGAATGGAACCTATCTAGTCCAGATTGTGGCAAGCAAAGACGGACGTTCTTTCGATGCCATTCAAAAGCGACTGGGGAGCCCCATGGGCCAGTCTTCAGGGATACAAGCCCCCATCGCCGTTGCAGTAAACGATCAGGGCGGAATGGCCTTGCTGGAAAGCAACCGTATTTCGATCAGGCGTCCGGAACGCAGCAAACCGGAAAGCACACCGCTAACCTTTGAGGGGGCTTGCCTGAAGCTGACACCTGATGGGCAGCAAGCACTCACTGCCGGCCGCTCCGGTGAAACCAGGGTGTTTTCGCTAGACGGACAGCCAGAGCAAAAGGGTCCGCAAAGTCCAAAAGCGAAAGCAGGCGAGCCTTTTGGATCCTCTGTGGCGGCGTGTGCGATCAGCAACGACGGCGATATTGTAGTGGGCAACATGGATGGCTCTGTACAGTACCTGCCTCATGCAGGTGCGCCTAGAGTACTTGGAGCGCTGATCATGTTTCACTTCCCGAGCGCGGTTGAGGATGTTTCCATCGATGCAACGGGACGATTTGTTGCGGCGCTTGGCGTTCGTGCCGAGCACGCCTGTTCAGCCGATGCCCCCGGGTTTCCCGTTCGCATATGGGATATGCAGCGTGACGAGGTCGCGTTCCCAGTAGCCAGCACTTGCCTGCCATACAACGAGATTCTTGCCATCGGTTCGATTGAAAACCGCGCAGGGAACTGGGTCCGTCCCGTATTTAAAAAGTCCGGCGATCAATTGCAGAAAATTGAATATAGTTGCCTCGCGTGCGGCGACGCACAGTCGTCGGGAGCCAGCGCGTCAATCCTCAAGCCCGCAGAGAGTTTCAGCCCGAGATTGCTGGATAGACAGTATGTCAGAGACATATACGGAATAGACCTGAATTCGAGCTTTGTCCCACAATCCAGGCAAAGCCTCGACTAGGTAGGCGCGGCCAAGAGCTTGAAATCAGTCAGTTGCTAATTAATTGAGTGACGGCAGCAAATGTGAATTGTAATTGGGTGATTCAAGGCGGCCTTATCCGACCTCATACCCGTAGGAGCGGTGAAAAATGGGGCTGTTAATCGGGTGACAAACCCTTAACTATTTAAGTTACTGCACAACGCAGTGTGCAGTAACCCACTCAATTAGACGTACTACATGCAATTGAGTGGGCTATGCCGGATCGGCCACTTTTCCCCCGTTTGCGCTCATGGGAATCAATCTTCCAAACACTACGCCATGATTCCTTTCCACCGGGGGGGCGATTTTCCCGAAAGATCTCTAACGGCTGGTTCGTTAGTTCGGAGATTGAAGAGGTTGTGGTCGATCTCGAAAGAGTGGCTGCTCGGGCGGACAAGAGTTTGCCCGTAGCGGTGTCCGAGGACCTGCGGTGGCGCGCCCTAGTTGTAATTGGGAAAGTCGCTGAAGCCATCATCGGAGTTGTGCAGCTTTTCGGAAAGGACTAACGCAATCAGATCATTAATTCCCCAATGAATTTAGGAAGCGCGATTCAGATGTGCCGCGTACGCCGCGGACTAAAGCTCGCTCAATTGGCCGAGCGAACTGAACTATCCGTATCCTATCTCTCGCTGATCGAGAAAAATAATCGAGACGTTCCAATTTCTACTTTAGAGGCCATTGCCAAGGCAATTGGCGTGCCCGCCTCTATCCTGCTATTTCTTGCAGCCGGCCCGGAAGAAATGGATGGTATCGATGGGGATTTACGCGCCCGGCTTTCTCATGCAGCGTTGAGCCTTATTAGTGAAAAAGCAACAGCTTAGTCCTGTCTATCCCCATGCTTCCATCCGCACAGTTGAGCAATTGGCGGTGGTGCTGGACGCAAACCCGAGGCATTTGCGATCAGTTGCCCAGCGCGCGGAGAGCCTTTACAGAAGAGTTTCTGTCCCCAGGCAAGATGGTAGTGATCGAATCTGTTTTGACGCAAAAGGACCTATAAAGGACATTCACGAAAATATCAAGTTGAAACTTCTGGACCAAGTTGCCTATCCACGGTACTTGCAGTGCGGAATACGCGACCTGGAATCTCCGCGCGATTTTGTGCGCAGCGCCAGCGCGCATTTACGAGCATCACTAATTTATAGCACCGATATCGCAAACTTCTTCCCGTCAGTCTCAAAGCAACAAATTTACGCGGTCTGGCACGATTTTTTTCATTTCTCCGATGAAGTCGCCGGCCTGCTGACGATGTTGACTTCCTATCGCAATGACTTGCCTCAAGGGAGTAAGGCCTCCCAACAAATAGCAAATCTCATTTTTTTTCGGAGCGAGCCAAGTCTCGTACAGCGCCTAAATTCGCTTGGACTCACGTATGTTCGATATGCGGATGACATAGCCATTTCTGGGGATCG
>JAPKCZ010000392.1 GCA_028822745.1 Kiritimatiellia bacterium
CAATCGGCACGACGTAGTAGAAGCGTCCCGTCGTTTGCAGCGTGCCCACGATATCGTGGCGCGCGCGCTTGACGAGACGTGTCACCTTCCCAGACGGACCGCGCGACGGTGTTGCCGGATCAACATGCGCGATGTTCAGTCGCAGAAGCACTTCATCCCCGGGCAACGCTGTTCCCATTTCGTTTTCGCGAATGAACACATTTTCAACAAATCCGTTACCGGAGGGCAGCACGATCAATTTCCCGTAAACCAGATCATCGGCTCGCGAGAGCCCATACTCACCCTTGCCGTTACGAACCAATTCCCCCGACTTCATCAGCAGACTGAGACTTTTCTGAAGGCCCTTCTTGGCATTGCCTTCAATTCCCAATGCATCTTGTAGCGCCTCGACGCTGATGCTTTTTGTTTTCTGGCTGCGTAGATGCGTGATGGCACGGTTGGCCAATTTGGATGCTTTTTTCATAAGTTCATTTCGGATCGGGGTCTTGACGGCAGGCCTGAACACCGGGACAAATGTCCACAACGTTCGTGTAGTGCCATGTGAAAGGGAAATCGCGGCATTGCTTAGGTTTTACCACATTTACGCGGCAGGAGTTATCTTTTTCGAGAAATATACAGGCACCATCGGCCTGATCGATCAACGATAGGCCACGCCGGTCGGTCGTCAGACGCGTATAGGTGTCCACAAAATCGCGCTCGTCAAGGGACAGGTGCTCAGCCAGTGCGGCGACCTCTTCGTCACGCAAACGAACATCACCCGGCATACGACAACAATTGCCGCATTGCGTACAAACAAAGCGACTCAGGTCGTAGTTTCCGAGTGGATCAGTCACAACGACGTCCATGTTCAATGGCGTCGGCCACGACGTCGCGCAACTCGGCGAGCGTCGCCCCCAATGCCGTTTTGCGTTCTGGACATCCCTCCAGCGCATCCAATGTTGGATGGTGTGCGAGGTCCTCGCCCAGCGCTTGCACGATGGCATCGCCAAATTTGGCAGGGTGCGCGGTCGCCAGACAGATCATAGGAACATCGTCGCGCTGAAAGCGCTTGGCAACATGAACACCCACCGCTGTATGCGGATCCAGTAAATAACCATGTGTTTCGTAGGTATCCTTGATGACAGCTAGGGTCGCCGCCGTGTCGCCGGAGCCCGACACAAAGGGATCGCCATCGCGCGGTGCATGCGGCAGCGCTAAGCTGCCGGTTTCAGCGAACTGCTGCATCATTTTCCGAAGCGCGTCCCCATCCTCGTCGAGACGGTAGTACAGGTAACGCTCAAAATTACTCGCGACTTGAATGTCCATGGACGGACTCAGCGTCGGATGGACGTCTCCCTTGGCGTACACACCGTTTTCAAAAAAGCGGGCCAAAATGTCGTTCTCGTTTGTCGCCAGAACAAGCTTTCCGATGGGTAGCCCCATGCGGCGAGCGATGTAACCCGCAAAGATGTCTCCAAAATTCCCCGTAGGAATACTGAAATCGACTTCGGCTGCGCCGGTTTCACGCATGACCGCAAACGCACTATGGAAATAGTAAACGACCTGTGCCAGGACGCGGGCCCAGTTGATCGAGTTGATCGCGCCCAGATGGTATTTCGCCTTGTAATCAAGATCGCCAAAAACCGACTTCAGGATGTCCTGACAGTCGTCAAACGTGCCGTCGACAGCGAGGTTGTAAACATTGTCATCCACAACCGTCGTCATTTGCAGTTCTTGTGTACGGCTAACTTTGCCCTGCGGGTGCATAATAAATATGCGAATCCCAGGCCTCCCTCGTACACCATGAATGGCGGCACTGCCGGTATCGCCACTGGTCGCGCCAACGATGTTCAACTCACCGCCATCCCGTTCGAGCAAATACGAAAAGATATTTCCCAGCAGCTGCAGCGCCAGATCCTTAAACGCAAGCGTCGGACCATGAAACAGCTCTAGGACGTGCATATCGCCAACGCGCACCGTCGGCGTGACATCCGGAACGTCGAAGGTCGCGTAGCTTTTTTCCACAAGGCCTTGCAGATCGGCGCGAGGAAGATCAACAAAGGGGTCAAGCAAGGTGACCGCCAAATCGACGTAGCTCAGTGAAGCGAGGGCCTCGCATTGCGTCGAAAAGTCGGGGATATGCTCTGGCAGGAATAGACCACCATCGGGTGCGAGCCCTGTCATCACAACTTCAGAGAAGGTCTGTGGTTGGGTTTGGCCGCGGGTACTGATATATTTCATTTAAATTCTCTGTCGTCGTGGACACTCAATCATTGGAAAGTAAGTTGTACCTGTGCACACCCAAACAGACAAGTCAGGAATGCGTAAGCAAGGCCCCCTCATCATTGGGCATAGGGGCGCAGCCGGGCACGCACCAGAGAACACGCAGGCCAGCATTCGAGCGGCCTTTGACCTGAATGCCGACTGGATTGAAATCGACCTGCGCATGTGCAAAGACGCTCTGATTGTGGTCCACGACGACACCCTAGACCGCACCACGAACGGAAACGGACCCGCGGCAAACCTCAACTATGCAGAGATCTGGCCCCTCGATGCCGGTCAGGGCGAATCAATTCCAACGCTAGAAACAGTATTGGGCCTACTGCCCGAATCCGCAGGAATAAACATCGAGCTAAAGGAACCCCAAACGCTTGCGCCACTGGTTGAATGTCTGACACGTCGCGACGAATGCGCCAAGCGTTCGGTATTGGTCTCCTCCTTCGACTGGGCGCTACTGGACAACCTACGCGTGCGCATGCCGGCAATCGATCTTGCCCCACTGACAAAGAGAAGGTTCACCGACGCCATGACGGCCGCAAACAGCCTGAACGCCTACGCTATAAACGCTTCGCACAAACATCTGTCGCGAAAACACGTCACCGCGGCACACGCACAACAAAGGCGCGTGTTCGCCTACACGGCGAATACGCCAAAAGAAATCGCGCAGATGCTGGACATCGGCGTCGATGGCATCATCTCGGATTACCCGGACCGCGTCAGAACGACGATCAATGCCCACGCGAATCGGCACAGGTGACCTTGGCGCAGCCGCGGACGAGACGCTCAAAGGTGGCGGCAGCTTCGTCGATATCGCCATTGATGATGCGGTGTGTATAGTCATCTGCTGAGCGCATTTCTTCAATCGCATTGGTCATGCGCTTTTCAATCACATCGGGCGCGTCTTCGCCGCGCCCCGACAACCGTTCGCGCAGGACCTCTAACGACGGAGGTTCAATGAACACATCGGTAAAAGCGTCACCAAGCAATCCA
>JAPKCZ010000393.1 GCA_028822745.1 Kiritimatiellia bacterium
GTGCAGAAAATCTACCTGAGGTGCCGTGAGGTCGGCCGGTCGCACGCGTGTTAGTCCGCGCTTCGGCAATTCCTTTTCGACAATCATCTCGTAGGCCTGATATTGCTCGGCAACCATGGCATCAACACGTTCGCGAATACCTTCGAGCTGTTCGACAGGAGAGAGGCCTGATGGATCCTGTTGCGTCATACGGCGTTCGCGAAGCATCTGAAGTCCGCCAGCCCGAACCATGTAAAATTCGTCCAGGTTTGAGGCGCAAATAGTCAGAAACAGAAGTCGCTCTAACAGTGGGATGGAGGGATCTAGGGCTTCGTCGAGGACGCGCTGGTTGAACTCAAGCCAGCTGAACTCTCGATTAACGAAACGTCGGTTGTACATCGTCATTGCCATGTTATTTCTCCTGCCGCAGGACGACATCCATGCCGTAGGTCTGTTCGAACATTTCGTCACGCTCGCTCAAGCGATGTTCGAGAAATGCCAAGTCGCCACCACTTGTGGAGTGCAGAATCAACTGGTCTTCTTCGACGGAGGCCGACATGTCAGCAACACGGGGGGACGTCCCGTGCGCCAACGCCGTGGCGAGTCGCAGAATGGCGGCCAATTTGGCGACAATGACACGTTCTTCTTGGGGGAGGTCCGCGAATTCATCATGCGTTGGACGAGGCAGGGAACGGCGGTGGTATCGCGCGACCAGTGCGGTGAGGGTGATCTCGTTTGATCCAAGGCCAAAAATGTCGCTGTTCATGATCAAGTACATGGAGTGTTTGTGATGCGAACTACCACTAACGAAATGACCGGTCTGATGCAGAAGGGCTGCCACTTCGAGTATAAGGGCGTAGCGATCATCGAGTCCGTGTTCCTGTTCAAGTGCCGTAAAGAGCATGTCGCAATAACGCGCAACCAACTTAGACGCCTTGATGTCGACGTCGTACTTTTTTGCTACCTGAATGGTCGAGTTGAGGATTTGTCGACGAAACTCTCGTGACCACGTGCCCCGTGTTTGCAAATCGCGCAAAAGACCGTCGCGCAGCGTGGCGCGACTGGCCAGAATGGTTTCGAGTTTCAGAGACTGTGCAAGGCGCAAATAGACGAGTAGGGCAGGGCCGACCGTTTCTGCATCAGGATAGGTCATTTCGTATTTTCGAACCAGTTCGTCCGCGCTGGTAGCGAGCACCTTGTTGGTCAGGGTTTCTAGACGCTTCACCGAAATTGTTCCTGGTTTATCGTCTTTCCAGGATGGGTCGATGCGCGCGCAGGCAAATCGCGCTTCACCACCGAGTGCTAGCATCTGCAATGACTTACAGGGCAGAACACCGCTGATGATGTTTTTTACCGCCTGATCCACTTCGCTACGGAGCACATCAATTTGCCTACGTGAGGAGCCTTCGAAATCGTCGAAGGCCTGCCGTAATCGCATGGAGCCGGTTCGGTAAAGATGTGCGTTGCCGACTTTGCCCTGACGAAACATGAGGATTTCGGTGCTGCCGCCGCCGACTTCAATCACCAGCGTGTCGGAGCGTTTGAAACGCGTGTTATCAACGAGCTCGGGTCGTACGGCCAGATAAACGAGGCGGTTGACTTCGGCGGGGTCGAGGACTTTGATATGGAGCCCGGTTGCGATGTAAAGGCGATCGAGAAACGTTTCCACATTACGGGCTTCCCGCACAGCACTGGTGGCAACGGCCAACACATCGGACTGATCTAAGCCATGTTCCTGCAGCAGTGTCTTGAATTGGCGAATGGCGCGTACGCAATCCTCCATCGTGTTGCGGGAGATAACGCCCGTCGTAAACGTGTCTTTACCGAGAGGTATTGTCTGCTGAAGGTTGTCAATGGGTCGAATGGAACGACGCGGTCCGAGTTCTGCCACTGCCATACGCACGGACGTGCTGCCAATTTCGATCACGGCGGCTAGACGAAGTTCGTCGTCATTCGTGGTGGTCTTAGTCGTAGCTGGGGTCGTTGTCATAAAGCGTTCAAGCGGTTGCGTTCTCTAAATGCGACGCCATCCAGGTGGCCGCGCCGAAGGTGACGGAGTCGTCGCCCAGTTTGGCTGGTTTAATTTCGAACTGATCACGGTACAGGGGGGCAACATGTTTCTGAGTCGACGTTCGTACGTGCTCAACATAGCTGTCCGGCATCGCATCGACAAGGCCTCCTCCGAGGACAACGACGTCAGGGAGTAGAAGATTGACTGCGGTGGCAATGCCCTGGCCGAGCCATGTCGCAGCACGCTCAACGATCTGTGCGACAACGGTGTCGCCGTTCTCGATGGCGCGCGCAATCGCTGCGCTTCGAATATTTATCAAATCGGTGCCCGCGTCCTCTAGGATGAAAGGTGCTTCACCGCGGTAGGCGGCCGCAGCTATCTCAGAGGCGATGCTAAGCCGACTGGCAACGGTTTCTAGGCATCCGTAGTTACCACAGCCGCACAGGCGTCCGTTTGACACAATGGGTATATGACCAATCTCCATACAAGAGCGACGAGAGCCGGTCAGCGGTTTGCCGTCGTATACGCAGGCGCCCCCGATTCCTGTTCCAGGGAAAATGCCAAGCGCACAGTGGGCACCTTTGGCTGCGCCGCTGATGTATTCTCCGTAAGTGCCGGCGTCGACATCGTTAGACAGGATGACGGGACACGCAAAATGCTTCTTGAGGAACTCCGAGATCTTAACGTTTTTCCAGCCCAGATTGGGCAGGTCATGAATGACCCCTTTGCTTGGGTCGAGTGTTCCTGGCGCGCCGACGGAGATGCCGTACAATTGACTGGGCGCAATTCCTGATTCGGCGAGACAGTCTTCGATCGTTTGCACGATTCGAGCGAGTCCGACATCGAGTCCTTCGAACGCGCGTGTTTTGCGTTTGCGGCGGCCGATTACTTCAAATGATGCGTCGTACAAAACGGCCAGCATTTTCGTGCCGCCCAGGTCGAACCCGACCCAGTATCTGTCTTTTGATGTGTCCGTTTTTTTCATTATCGCTAACTAGCCTTTTAAAAAGCGCTTTTGGCAATGCAGATTGTTAAACGAGGTCGCACGCATCGGCGGGCATCCAGTGTGCATCCTTTCCGTCCCATTTGACGTTACAGCCGATGGGGTTTGTTGTCGGAACACTGATGGCTGATCCTGTTGTGATTTCGGTTAAGGCGCGCTCCAGATCATTGACGGTCATCTTGCTGCCATCGCGGGGCGTATCGATGCCGCGGCCCGTGTAGACGAGCTTTCTGTCAGCATTGAAGATATAGAA
>JAPKCZ010000394.1 GCA_028822745.1 Kiritimatiellia bacterium
TAAGAAACTGCCGCAATGCAAACGAAAACACTTATATTTCTTGGTGACGGCATGGCCGATGAGCCCATCAAGGAACTGAATGGCAAAACACCGCTTCAGGCCGCTCATACGCCCGCCATGGATCGAATTGCACGCGAAGGCGTGAGCGGAACGCTACATACCCTCCCGGAAGGCTTCCCGACCAGCAGTGATGTGGCCAACATGTCCGTACTGGGTTGCCACATTCCGACCGACTATTGCGGACGAGGCCCACTGGAAGCCGCAGGACAAGGCATTGCGCTCGCGCCAGATGAGGTCGCTTTTCGCCTCAACTTGACAACCGAACGTGACGGCATCCTCACCGATTACTCCGGCGGACACCTTGCGCAGGAACATGCTAACGAACTGATCGCGCTGTTGAATAAGGCCTTTGGATCGGAGCGCGTACGCATCGAATCAGGGGTCAGCTATCGCAACCTGCTGATTCTGTCCGGCCCCGAGTTCACCCCCGCCGTCGTGACGGCAAAGCCTGACGACAATCAAGGCAATCGCGTGGACGACCACCTGCCACACGCGGACGCGCCTGAGGCCCAAGAGACACTGCAACTCCTTTTGAAGATCATACGCGAAGCGCCAGCGGTCATGAGACAGAGCGCCGTCAATCAAGCCCTGCTCGCCAAAGGCCAGCCCCTGCTTACAAACGGCGTCTGGCCCTGCCTGGGTGGTCACGCTGCCAACCTGACAACCCTGAAAAGCAAATACGACGTCGAAAACAGCGCCGTTATCTCGGCTGTGGATGTGGTCATCGGACTGGGGCGCTGCCTTGGCATGACGGTCATCACGGTACCCGGCGCGACGGGCTACATCGACACCAACTACGAAGGCAAGGCCGACGCTGCCATTCACGCGCTCGACACGAATGACTTCGTCTACCTGCACGTCGAAGCGATTGACGAAGTTTCGCACGAACAGCGTTTGGATTTAAAATTGCAGGCGATCGAAGATTTCGACCGCCGCGTCGTTGCCCGCGTTTTGGATAGCATCAGCGACGACGTCAATGTGGCCGTTTTACCCGATCACCCCGTGCCGCTATCCACTGGAAAGCATACGCGGACGCCAGTGCCTGTTTCGGTGAGACTGAAAGGTCGCACAGCGGACACCGTGCAGTCTTTCGATGAGGCGGCCTGCCCGACAGGCGAACTGGGCGCCATGGCGAATGGGGATCTCATGGCACTCCTGCTCGGAGCACCTCGGGTTTAGTCGGCGTCGACGACGTCCACGATCCGTCCTTCGTCTAGGCGAAGGACGCGATCACAGCTTCTCGCAATACGCTCGTCATGTGTGACGAGCACAAGCGCATGTGCGCTTGTTTCACTCATGCCGAAGAGATGCTCTAACACCTGACTGCCCGTATCGACATCCAGATTCCCGGTCGGTTCGTCAGCGAGCAGAATACGCGGACGATTCATCAACGCACGCGCCAGGGCAACGCGCTGTTGTTCGCCGCCGGAGAGTTCCATCGGTCGGTGACGCAACCGATCGCCCAAGCCAACTCGGTCGAGAAGATCGCGAGCGCGCTCACGCGCAGCCGTGAGCGAACCCGGCACGGCGTAAGCAGGCAGAACAACGTTCTCCACGATGTCCATTTCTGGCAGCAAATGATAGGACTGGAACACGAACCCAATGTCACGCGCACGCCGCGATGTTCGCATGGCTCCGGACATGCGTGACGCGGGCACACCATCCAAAGTCACATCGCCTTTATCGGGACGATCCAGAAGCCCGAGCAAATGAAGCAGCGTGCTTTTACCGGCTCCGCTACGGCCGATGATCGCCAGCCGCTCCCCATCGTATACCTGCAGGCTGGCGCCATTCAGGACAGACACGCGATGACCAGCCAAATGATATTCTTTGTGCACATCAACGGCATCAATGATGAGATCGCCCCGTGTTGACGCTTCGGGCGTATTCTGCTGTTGTGCGGTTGTTGTATCCACGGTCGACATTACTCCTGCCTCAGTGCGCGAACAGGGTCCAGACGCGCGGCACGATAGGCTGGTATTAAACTGGCCAGCGTACAGAACAACAGAACAAAGCCTGCCACCTGTGCCATCTCAACCGGATCGGCATGCCACGGAATTTCATCAAGTCCATATATGCTTTTTGGAAATATGGCGACGTCGTGATTAGCAAGAAACCCAGCAAGGTTGTTTAGATTATTCAAGACGAGCAGTCCGACACCCAGTCCGCCCAGCGTCCCAGCCAGACACTGAATCCATCCATGCCACACAAAAATGGCCATGATGCGACTGGCCGGAAAGCCCAGCGCTTTCATTAACCCAATTTCATTGGTCTTTTGAACCGTTATAACAATCAGCGTGTTGGTGACACAGAATATGGCCACGATCGCAATAAACACGAGCAACAGGAACATCATCGTTTTTTCGTGGCTCAGGGCCTGAAACAGGACGCTGTCGATCTGGTCCCAAGTCTGCACCATGTATTGCCCATCGACGGCCTCTGAAACGGCCGTGCGGTAATGCGGGAATTGAAATGCATCTTCCGTCATAACGTAGATACTAAAGACCCCGTAATCATGCCCAACGAGTTCGCGTGCGACGTCCAGCGACGTCAACACAAAGGAGCCGTCGAAATCACGCATGCCCATATCGAAGAGACCGGTTACGGTTAATTCTTCGGGCAAGTAGAGTTCATCTTTATGGACGACATTGAGCGGAGAATACACCAATATTGTGTCTCCAACCTGAACACCTAGGCTGCGCGCCAAATCAATTCCCAGAACGGCATTTTCGCCAGTGATATCAAAGACGCCGTTGGTGATGTTCGCCGGGATCTGACTGACGCCCTCGGCGCGCGCCGGATCAACACCCAACAACACAGGGGCCGACATCTGGCCATTGGCTTGAATCAGAACACGCGTTTCAATGACACCTGCTGAACCCGTGATGCCCTCGATGCCATCCAAGCGTTCATAGACATCACCTTCATCCTCAATGACACCATAGGGGTTGCTTAAGGTCAGATGTGGCTTGAAGCTAAGAATTTTATCGCGCCACATATTGTCAAAGCCCGTCATGACGGACAAAACAATGACAAGGATGCCGACGCCGAGCAGGACGCCCAGTACGGAAATAAACGTCACGACCGACACGAACGAGCGACGTGGCCGCAAGTACTTCAGTGCGAGCATCAATGCAAAAGGCATTATGCGTTACCCTTCAGAATGAAGGCCTTCGGGTTG
>JAPKCZ010000395.1 GCA_028822745.1 Kiritimatiellia bacterium
GTCACCGTAGAGCTCGACCAAAAACATCACGACGAGCTCGTCGCACTGGCCGCGTCGAAAGAGCTACAACTCACACAGTGGAGCACACAGTCACGCCCCATTGCCGTACCGCCGGCCTCATGACGCACAACGCAGCAACTCGGACCGTCTGCCTGATCATGTGCGTCATGTGCGCGGCAAACCACCGCGGCGACGGCGCGACCAACGAAACGAACCTTTTGCGACATGATGACGTGCGCGCGATCAGCGGCACCTTATCCGGCGACGGGCTGGCCGCCATGTTGCGTGGCGACGATGCCCTACGCCGTATTCGCATTCCCCCGCATGATTTAGGCGTGAAATGGTCGCGCCCGGTTCAACTCAACACGCTGCGCGTTCAATGGCAGGATGAAACAATCTACGGCATTCACTATGGCCTTGAGTATTGGGACGCTAGCGCAAAACGCTACCGCCTCGCCTTTGAGGAGCGCACCAACACACAACCTGAGCGGACACACACCTTCTCGACGATCACGACGACGCGAATACGCTTCAGCGTCTTTAAGCACCCACTCCAATATAACGCGGTTGTCATCAACGATTTGCAGCTGACCTATTCAGACGACAAAAGGGGGCCCTGAATGCGCGCTCCGCTTCGCCTATATACCTGCTTGGCGCTACTATGCCTCGCGTGCAGCGGCGCATCCGGCCGCATGCTTGATCCGAGCGATTGGATCGTGCGTGACGAAAACGGAAACGAGTTGCCGCACGTCATCGACAACCGTCTGACGACGGCCTGGGTAACGCCACCGGAACAGGTCGAAGGGATGTATATTGACGTCGACCTTGGGCGCCCCTACCAGATCCATCGCGTCTACATGACCCCCTATACCTTGCTGTCAAACTACCCGCGCGCCCTGAAGATGTATGCGGGCACGAGCCTGACAAATATGCATAGCGTGGGCTCCTATAATTGCGCAGCACACATCGAAACGGATCTGCGTTTTACGCCGCAGCGCGCGCGCTATCTACGACTGGCAATCGATGGCGAGGGCGCAGGCTACGCGTGGGCCATCGCCGAGATGCTCGTCTTCGGCTTCGAGGCCAACGACGCGCCCACACACACGATGGCTGTGGTTAAAACGCCAAACGCCAACCCACTCACCGCGCAGGCCGAAAAGGATCTTCACTACTACCTCATGGAACGCACCGGCCAACCTGTGCGCCTGCTGACACGCGCGCAGGCCACAACCTTCGCGGGCCAACGCTTCCGCATTGCGCCGGTCGACTACCCGGACAATTACACGGCCTACAGGAACTCCGACCTGTTTGCTTCGCCCGAACACGGCGAGGTCCAGCATGAAGGACAAGATATCACCTTTTCGGGCCACACCGCACGCGCGTCAATGTACGCCGTGTACGAATTCTTGCACCAACTCGGTGTTCGCTGGCTGCATCCCTCGGCGCTGGGCGATTACGTCCCACCAGCAGGCCCACTTGACCTTTCTTTTTTGCCCGTGACGAACGCACCATCATTCACGCTACGCTACGCAAACTGGAATACCGAACGTAACGAAGGAAGCGGCGAACCCTACTTATGGTATTTTCGAAACCGGTGGAACAAGTCATGGGGTGGGCGCATTAACGACCGCCCCGGCCAGCCACAGCCGACCTCCGTCCCCAACATGGGTTACACCCACACCTTCAGGTCGCTGGTCGACGACAAGCTGTTTGAACAGCACCCGGATTGGTTCCCCCTGCTTAAAAGCAGCCAATGGCTGAAACGCATCGGCCTCATGAAGCTCGGAAAACGCATTCCTTATTCCGCAACATGGGGACTGAACTTTTGCACGAGCACACCAGAAATAGTACCTCATATTGTGAAGCAGATTCTCGCAAAAAACGATCCCCCTGACCAGGTCACCACGACATGGATCACGCCGATGGATGCAGGGGTCTGGTGCGAGTGTCGAGGCTGCCGTAAACAAGACGACCCAAAGACAACAAACACCGGGGATTGGCGTGGGCCACGTTCGCACACCGCGCGTTACATGCGGCTGGTCACCGACGTGGCCGACGCCCTGCGTGAACCCGCCCCTAACCTGCGCATCGGGACCTTGGCCTATGAAGACTATATCGACCCGCCCACGACCTATCCGACACTGCCCGATAATGTCGACGTCGATGTCATTCAGTACGGCTATTATAATTTACCCCTGACGTCGATCAGCAACCGCTGGATGCGCAGCATCATGACGGGCTGGTCGCAGCGCTGGGATTCGCCCGGACACCTCGGCGTGTATGACTGGGCGCTTCTCACCAGCGAAGGTAAAGGCATGCCCATTCCCCTCGTCAACGCCACGTCGGACCGCACGCGCTTCTGGCACCGCGTCGGCGTACAGCGCCTCGGCACCCAAGCGGATGGAACACCCGTACTATGGCGCCGTAACCCGTGGAACTATTACGCCTATAGCCGTCTCGCATGGGATGTAAACGAGTCCACAGCAACACTGCTAGCTGACTTTTTCAACGGCTACTACCGCGACGCCGCGACACCCATGCGAGCCTATTACGACGCGCTTGAGAACCACCTTATCTCAAACAACATTGCGCTGGGCGACCACCTCCACTACGCACCTTCGGACGAAGCGTTCCCCCTCACACTAAACCGCCTACTAGCGGCACATCTGGACGAGGCGTTGAAGTCCTCACACCACTGGTTGACACGTGAACGCATACGTCATGCAACCGCGGGATTCATGTCCGCACTCTTGCGCCTAAAATCACCGGAATCACGGGCCATCGCCGACACCTTGCGAATCGACTGATCCATCGTTAGCGATCAATTCGCACGCCTTCGCCCGCCATTCACCAATACGCCCTTGATCTGACGTAATCTATGCATTCTCGTCACGACGTTGATGAATAGATCAGGCTAGCGTAAAGCACCCGAATTACGCTATCGTTACTCTCCGGACCTGATTCAAGCGGCGAACCAGCCGAACAGATAATGACGTGAAACCCAGCATGACCATCATCGTAATAACGCAATCAGACACCTCACGTGAAAAAATCGAAGCGTTGTGCAACCCCGACGTCACACGGATGCACGTTGGCAACCTCGATGAAGCAAGAGCCTGCCTAAACGTGGTTCAACCCGAACTTATTTTAACAGACTTACGCCTATCCGACGGCGATGCATTCGACATTCTTGAAGATGCGGTTCACCATCGCGCACCCCTCGCCATCCTGCACGCCGAC
>JAPKCZ010000396.1 GCA_028822745.1 Kiritimatiellia bacterium
CGATCGCCAACCCACACAGAACGAAAACAGCGACTCTCATTGATAATAAACGCATACGCACGCTCCTCTTGTTAAAATGGCCCTAGAGGGCTCCTGCAAAACAATCACCCACACACGGACTGTAGCACCGGCAGCCCGACACGTTCAACCACCCTTACGGTTGCACGCCGATGAAATAATAGGCGCGGGCGGAATCGGGGCGGTGTCGGTGTAGACGTTCATAGGAGCTGTGGCGGGGAGGTTTGACGAGATGCGTGAGGCCGACGAGACGAGATTGGTGCTGCGCCAGATTCTCGCCGAAGCTCGCATGAATGGTCCCATCCTCGACGATGTTGCTCCAAACCACGCTTCCTTCCGCGACCCCGGGACCAAACGACTGCGCAACGACTGCACCATTGGTGAGCACCTCATTGATGTAATAATACGTATCGGCGCTGATCTGAAAATTGGTTGTGCCGCCATTGGCAACCACGACAGATCCGCTGGGGGAAATCGCGCCCCCTTCACTGGCCGATGCCATGATCGTTCTCGGGCCAACAGAGACGGGTGCCGAACAGGAGGAGGGCAAGGCGATGACGAGTGAAAAAGCGTTAACCCGCCCGATGTCCGTCGGCCCACTGTCTTGCAAACGAAGTGTCCAACTTCCGGCAGCCTCCTCACCATCGAAAGCAGAAAGAGCATTCAGTGGTGCGAACATTCCCGTATATGGATTCTCGCCGCTGGTCACGCTTTGGATACTAGGAAAAAGCCCGTCGTCGTTTAACACCGTGTTTCAGAAATTGTTGCCGTTGTTGTCTTCACCCCCAGGCCTGTCCATCAAGACAACAGATGTCCCCAACGGACTGATCAAGGTCACCGTCAAGTCCCCGACCCAGCTGTGATTCAGCCCAACCAGCGCGGATTCAGAGTCTGTCGAGCACACACTGCCGTCAAAACGAAAATCCACATCCTGAATGGGACCACTGTCTGGCCAAACAAACGGTATGTCGACTTGCCCACTGGGTCCGTCAGGAATACCGGTGCTGAGCGTGAACGCGTTGGTCACCGTCGCCACGCGTCCAACGTCGAGATCAACCAACATCGAATTGGTGGCTTCATTCGAACGCACCTCGAGCAAAAAGCGAACCGGCTCGCCGCAGACATGCGCCGCATCAAGCGCGAACACAAAGGGGCTCGAACTCATCCCTGTTGCGCCACTGGCAATGTCAGCATACCCAACGCTGCCACCCGTGACGGCCGCCGTTGGCGCCAGGCTCGTCAGTGTTCCAGACACGCCCGTCGCGCCAGACACGCCGCTATTCTGAACCTGCAGCGACAGAGACAGTTCCGTTTCACCTGGATCCACGGCGCCGCTACCATTGCCGTTACCCGCGACATCCAAAACCGCATTCACACCCGTGTACGCAAACACGGCGGGCGCAGGGGGAAGCGTGATGGTGAAGTCGGCATTGGTTATATCGAAGAAAATATTGCCCGCCCCTTCGGGCTGCACCCACGCTGCCTGATCAACGGCAAGCGCGACAGGAAACGGCGCCACCTGCGTCCAGGCATTCTTTTGCCCATACGCCTGCTGCGTAGCGAAGCCCAAAGCGAGCAAAACCACGGAACGCGATATCCGAAGGATGTTTATACCATTTCCCAAAAGAATCCTAACAGCACTGGGGTCAACAGGTTTGAGACAACTATTATGATCGAAACGGAGATTTGGGCCCAGAGAGAAGCCCTTGCGAGGCTGCGATGTGGGCATGTGTGGGTTTTCCCGTAAATTCATGATGGCTAATCGGCGCACACGGAATTAGTATCTGACCCTGTGTTTAAAAACATCGTCCGTCCGTTATCTCACTCACCATCAACACAAGGATCGCTCCTCATGAAAATCATCAGTGCCGAAGAGGTTCACAGCGCCCTCAGTTACCCCCAACTCGTCGACGCCTTACAGGAAGGCTTTTCGTCGCTCTTCACCATGCCGCCACGCCAGGTGTTTCTGCTTGATGACGAGGCAGACAATAACGATGCGTTCGCACTACTGCCCTCGTGGAACAATTCGCTCATCGCCCTCAAATCGTTTACGTACTTCCCCGACAACGCCGGCCCAGAATACAAGTCGCTCTATTCCAAAATTCTGCTTTTCGATCGCGCACACGGCGAACCGCTGGCGCTTGTCGACGGTACAAGCGTCACGTTCTGGCGAACCGCCGGCATTTCAGGGCTGGCATCGCGCTTTCTGTCGCGTGAGGACAGCGAAACGCTGCTCGTCTTGGGAACCGGCAATCTCGCCAGCTACATCATCCGCGCGCAAGCCAGCGTGCGACCGCTGAAACGCGTTCTGGTTTGGGGCCGCACCGCAGCGAACGCCGACGCCGTCGTACAGCAGATGAACGCAGAGCTTCCAGGGATTGATTGCGAAGTCGCGCCAGACATTCAGGCCGCCTGTGCCGATGCAGACATTGTTGTCAGCGCAACGGGCGCCCACGAACCGCTCGTCATGGGCGACTGGATCAAGCCCGGCACACACACCGACTTCATCGGCAACCACCATGCCACCAAACGCGAATGCGACACCGCCCTGGTTGCAAAATCCAAACTCTATGTCGACAGCCGGGACAACTGCTTTAAGGAAGCAGGCGAAGTGCTGGTGCCGATTTCAGAAGGCGTCATCACCGAAGATCACATCGTTGGGCAGCTCACCGAAATGTGCGCTGGCACCATTCCGCTGCGCGAGTCTGCCTCGGAAATCACGCTCTTCAAATCGATCGGCATGGCCTACAGCGATTTGATCGGAGCGGGTCTGGCCTATCGGGCCGCAACCGCGAGTTAACGCGGTCGCGTCGCTGCGCATTCACGCACGATCGCGAGAATGCGCTCGCGCTCTTCGCCAACCAAAGGAAGGCGCGGCGGACGCACACGTTCGGTACCATAGCCCATTTCAGTACAGGTCAGCTTAATGTACTGCACCAATTTCGGATGGCTATCGAAATGCAACATGGGCATGTACCAACGGTAGATGTCTCGGGCGCGTTGATAATCTTGGGCCTGAACGGCGTCCCAAATGAGTCGGTTTTCGCGCGGAAAGGCGTCAACCAACCCCGAAATCCATCCCGTGCAGCCCAGCATGAGACTTTCAACGCAGACATCATCCAACCCGGCGAACACGAGATAGCGATCGCCCAATGTGTTGAACAGGTCCGTAATGCGAGGAACGTTGCCTGAGGCCTCTTTGATGCAGACGATG
>JAPKCZ010000397.1 GCA_028822745.1 Kiritimatiellia bacterium
ATTTTCCATGACGCGCCAACAAGGACGTCAGGCGCTTCATGTCATCGTCCGAGTTCACATGGAACGGTTCATCATCCATAAAGACGACTTCTTCGCGATCTCCGGCCTTCGCGCTTTCCACAGACAGCACAACAACCGAGATCCCGTTGTGCAACCCACCGCTAACGGGAGCCTCAGGAAGGCTGACCACCAAGCCGGGCGTGAGCACATACTTGCCCTCAACCAGCACGAACAGGAGCAGCAACATGACGACATCTAGCCACGGCGAAAGACTGATCAGGCCTTGTCCGACGCGGCTTTTGGGTGCGAAGCGGGTTCGCAATCCACTGACTTTTCCAGAAGCTTCAGGCATTCACATTGTCCTCAGACACATCCGCGGCTGCGTTTTGCGTAATAAAAGAGAGAACTTCGGTTGTCGCTCGCTCCATATCCAGCACAATTCGATCAATACGGACGACAAGGTGATTGAACGCAGCGTAGCAGGGAATGGCCACCATCAGACCGGCCGCCGTCGTCGTGAGCGCACCCCTCAAACCAACAAGGAGATCGGCTGACTGCAAGAGCGGAGCCTGCGCCTGTAAAACCATGACAGAATCCAACATGCCTAGAATGGTGCCCAATAGCCCCAATAGCGGTGCGATTTGCGCGACGGTCGCCACCACAACCAGCCGCCGTTCCATACGTGATACTTCACCAGCGCTCGCTTCATCCAACGCCGCTCGCAACACCTCAAATTGGTCACGTCGGTGCTTAATGGCCGTCTTAAAGATAAACGGAACAGGCCCCGGGGTTTCATCACAAATAGCCAACGCCTCATCCACGTTACCACGCGACAGAATGTTGATGATTCCATTAACGAAGTCTTCGGAGCGAATCCGTGCACGATGCAGGTGCAACGACCGCTCGATAAAAACAATAAGCGCAATCACACCACTGGCGACGATGACCCACATCACCGGATCGATGCTTCGTAAAGCCGAAAAATCCATAACTATTCTCCTCCGTTGACGTAACCGCACTTCAGAACTGCGCAGCCCTACACAACATCTCATTAAATTTCATCGCGTCGGAATTTAGTAAAATTCCCACCAATGTTTCGTTTTAATTTCTTTGATTCGCTTGAGGACGACAGCCTCAGCTGACACCCCCACGCCGACAACACGTTCCAGAACACTGACGGCCTTGCGCCACTCACCGCGACCCTCGAACACCGCGGCGGCTTCCCGGGCGGCACGCCAGAACCATACGCGAGCATCCGCACTGATGGCCTGGTCCTTTGCTAGCGCATCAAGAAAAGGGATCATCACTTCGCGATAGTAATGTTCGACAGCAACAAGCTCTTCGCCCTGTTTTTCAAAGCAGCGCCCGATTTTATAGCGTGCCTGCAGCGATGTTTCGATCTGCGAGGATGCGGACTGCGCACAATTTCGGAAGGCTTGAATGGCTTGCTCGTATCGTTCAGGGTCTTCAGGCCCGAGCATGAACTGGCAATCCCCGACGCGTAGCCATGTCTCTGCGATAAGATCCGTGTCTGGATGCTTGTTGATAATTTCCTGAAACAACAGAATGGCTTCGGAGAATTTTGCCAGCTCACATAATGCGTTACCCTGTTCAAACCGTGCCTCCGGCAAGCGCGGCCCTTCAGGGAAGGCCTTCACCACATCGCCGAGGCGCTCCACCGCGCGAATGTACTCCTTCTGGCGCACCGCCGCCCGCCCAGCCCAGAACAATGATTCCTCAGCTTTCGGGGAGGTGGGGTAGGACGCGAAATAACTCACAAAATGGGTTTCGGCGTCAGCGAAGCGCCCTTGATTAAAGGCATACTTGGCCAGCCAGTACTGCGCCTTTGGCGTGTAGGCCGAATTGGTATGCGTGGTGACAAACAGTTGCTCCGTCTGCGCGGCCAACGCTTCATTTCCGAGCCCGTAGTGGCAAAGCCCACTCAAATACAGCGCTTGCTCAGAATTGGCACGATCTCCAGCCACGCTCCGAACCTTCTCTAAATCTGACAATGCTGCTTTGAATTTTCCCGATTGATACAGGACCAACCCGCGCCCCATTTGCGCACGCCGCTTTGCCGGACTGTTCGTGTAAACCTCAATAAAGGACGTGAATGCGGCCATTGATTCAGGCAACAGCCCTGCTGACCACTTCATCTCGGCCACTTGAAGCAGTGCTTCCTGAGCAAGTTCATGCGACGGGAAATTTCGCGTGATGGCGCGAAACGTTTTCTCTGCGTCCTCCAACTCGCCAGCCAGCATATAGCTGCGCGCCAGATCAAACATGGCGTTTGGAATCACAGGCGTATCGGGGTGGTCGCGACGTAGCGCCAGAAACGCATCTTGTGCCCGATGAAACTGGCCATCATTGAGATAGGATTGCCCCACCAGATATAGCGCGCGCACTTTATCTTCATCAACGGTCAGTACACCGTAAGCCTTCTCGTAGGAAGCAGCCGCCTCCACGTGGCGCTTAAGCAGCGTAAGTGCGTTACCCTTCCCCAACAGCGCATCGGCCCGCTCTTGCGCTTCAGGAAACGATTCAAGATAGTGCTGGAATTCATCGAGCGCCTTCTTGTAGTCGCCCTGAGACGACAAGGCCTGGGAAATCAACAGCTGAATGCGACTCGCATCTTCGTCGTCCGGCTTTTCCTGTACGACTTCGCGTAAAATACGAATGCCTTCGTCGAAATTCTTTTCCTGCACGTGCACGGTGCCGAGAAGACGTTTTCCCCGTCGCTTTAGCGCCGCATCGCGAGACCGCTCAATGCCCTTCTTAAAACTATCCACAGCTTGGTCTGGCAACCGCAGTCCCAGCTGTGCCCCACCCAACGCATACCAGCACTCCGTCGTGAGGTCGCCACGGGGCATGCCTTCTTGCGTAACGAATGTGAGTACATTGGTCGCATTACGAAGCTGACCTTGGGCGACATAAGCCCGCCCCAACCAGTAGCGCGCTTCGTTAAGAAGATCGGCATCGGGCTGGGTCTTCAACAGACGTGTAAGCACATCCGTCGCAAGGGCAACATTCCCCTCGGAGATAAGCAGGCGCGAGAGATCCAACAGGTTTTCGCCACCCTCCGGGCGATCTCCGTACTGTGTGTCAAACTCCGAAAAAAGACGTCCTGCCTCCTGCTTGTTTCCGAGCGCAAGCATGCAGGTCGCGAGCAGGCGTAGCGCACGTGGCCGAAGCACGGCGGACATTGTTTTCTCATTGAAGCCCTGCAACAGTG
>JAPKCZ010000398.1 GCA_028822745.1 Kiritimatiellia bacterium
GGCTCCGGAGGCCGACGCTCTATCCAATTGAGCTACAGGCGCGCATGCTATTTCAAAGTGTGACGATCCGGGGTTTAGCCGTTAGCGCGT
The DNA here is from genome assembly GCA_028822745.1 of Kiritimatiellia bacterium. Lineage (GTDB taxonomy): Bacteria > Verrucomicrobiota > Kiritimatiellia > UBA8416 > JAIOPI01 > JAPKCZ01. The sequence goes on from JAPKCZ010000398.1 coordinate 91, forward strand.
TCAAAGTCTTTCATGAACGCGACAAGGGCGTCAACACCGTCTGTTGGGAACGCGTTGTAAATGGAGGCGCGCAATCCCCCTACGGAGCGGTGTCCCTTTAGCTGCATCAAACCGGCGGCGGTAGATTCCTTGGCGAATTGTGCTTCCAGTTCTTCGCTCGGCAGGCGGAAGGTGACGTTCATGTCCGAGCGACATTCCAGAGCCGCCGTCCCGGTGTAAAACGCGGATGCATCCAGGGCATCATAGAGGCGTTTTGCTTTGTCGACGTTCTGCTTGTACATGGCCTCGGGCCCCGCGTTTTTCAACCAACGCGTGGTCAGGGCCAGGATGTAGATGGCGAAACAAGGTGGTGTGTTGTACATCGAACCGTTATCAATGTGCGTCTGATAGCGCATGATGTTGGGAATCGTGCTGTTTCCGGCGGCGGCGAGATCTTTTCGGACGATAACCAGTGTCACACCTGACGGACCGAGGTTTTTCTGTGCGCCGGCATAAATAAGGCCGAACGTTGACACATCGATGGATCGCGACAAGATGTCTGAGGACATGTCGGCCACAATCGGTGCCTCGCTCGTTGGGAAGGTTTTCCACTGCGCACCGGAAATCGTTTCGTTGCTTGTGATGTGCAGGTAGGCCGCGCCGGGCGTCTGCTGCAATGCGTCAGGGGAGGGCACGCGGGTCGGCACGTCTTTTCCGCAATCGGCGATGACGTTAACCTGACCAACGTTTTTGGCTTCCTTGATGGCTTTGATGGCCCATGCGCCGGAGTTGGTATAGTCGGCCACGCCATCGGCGGGCAGCAGGTTCATCGGGATCATGGCAAACTGACCACTGGCACCGCCCTGCAGCAAAAGCACCTCGTGTGTGTCGGGCACGTTCAAGAGTTCATTGATGTTCGCAATGGCTTCTTCTTGAACCGCCATGTATTCCTTGCCGCGGTGGCTGCATTCCATGATGGACATGCCGCAGCCGCGAAAATCGACGAGGTCTTTTTGGGCTTCCTCTAGCACCTCAACGGGCAAGGTTGCAGGTCCGGCACAGAAATTATAGATTCTAGACATGGATCACTTTCTCAAGGTCTGGCATATACTATGAAAAGGCGGAAACATAGAACGTTTGTACCGTCTCAGCAAGTCTGATCACGGCTCATGTTGATTTTGCTCGAATCTGCCCCTCCACCAATAAGGGTCGACATGCCTTGCCGGGCTGAGATAGGGTTGCGGCTCGTTTTGTAAAGTTTTCACCCTTTGACTGTTGGGTGATTCAGTGGAGATCAGGCACGTGGGTAATTTGGCATGGATATCAACGGCACTCGGTGGGGTGCTTCTGGCCCTTTATGGCACGATGTGCCTGAAACCCGATGCAGCGCTGAAGGCCTGGGGCCGGTTTCCGCGATCGGTGCGTGCGGCATGGGTGTTGACTAGTATTGACCTGATTTGGGCGGGCAAGCTGCTCTATGACACCCCGCTAGGGCCCGTGGAATCCTATAAAATGGCCTTGTTCGCACTGGTCCCCATCGCAATCGTTCTACTGGTGCGCTTTGTGGATGAACTTCTGGCTGTGCGTGCGCTGGGAGGTCTTTTGATTCTCGTCCCAGCCCCGATTCTCGATGCTGCGCGCTGGCACCCTTCGCCGTGGCGCCTGTTTATCATCGTGTTGTGCTACATCATGGTTATCAAAGGTGTGGTGCTCGTCCTTGCACCTTATGTGGTTCGCAAGGGCCTTACGATGTGGTCATCCGGGCCGAGCAGCAGAATGCGCATCGCTCTCGCGATTGGAATGGTCATGGCCGTGGCGCTGATTGGACTTGGCCTGACTGTTTACCGCGTTGCCTGATCAGGCGTGGCTTGCCAGCATCTCGCGCGCGTGTTGAAGCGTCACTTGTGTGAGGTCGCGCCCACCCAACATGCGTGCCACTTCTTCTTCGCGCCCTTCCGCGGCAACGACATGAACGTCGGTCTGCGTTCGCTTGTCTTTCACGGTCTTCGTGACGACAAGGTGATGATTTCCGCATACCGCCACTTGCGGCAGATGCGTAATGCATAACACTTGATGGCTCGTTGCGACGGTTTTCATCTTCTGACCAACAGCGTTACCGATTTCGCCGCCCACATTGGCATCGATTTCATCAAACACCAGGACAGGAATGCGGTCGTGTCGTGCCAGGACCGATTTGATCGCCAGCATGACGCGCGAAATTTCACCACTCGAAGCGATCAAGCGTAGTGGGCGTGATTCTTCGCCCGGGTTTGGCGCGAAACCAAAATCGACGCTGTCTAGGCCGGAGCGTTGTGGCGCGTCAACGGCCGATACATCGACGCTGAACTGCCCGTGCTTGAAGCCAAGGTCCTGCAAGTTGGTGGTAATCTCGGCGGCGAGCGCTTGCCCGGCTTTGCCGCGCGCCTTTGTCAGGGCAGAGGCTTGTTTTCGGAGTGTTGTCTCCGCGGTGGCCGCCTGTTCAAAGAGCTCTTTGAGACGTTCTTCACGGGATTCCAGTTCCGTCAAGCGCTGGCGAGCCCGTTCGCCGCGAGCGCGTATATCGTCAATTGAGGAACCATATTTACGTTTGAGTTTATGAATGAGCGCCATGCGGTCTTCGAGCCACTGAAGCCGCTCCGGGTCGGTCTCGATGCGTTGGATGCGGGACGAAACACTGGCTGCCAGTTCTTGGATCTGGATACAGATCGATTCTGCTTCGTCGCACCACGCATCGGCGTCAGGCAGGATCTTGCTGAGCGTCTGCAAGCGCGCGCGTGAAAAAGAGGCGCTCGAGAAGGCCGATTGTTCGCCCTCGGACAGCGCCTCATCGATTTCGGCGGCGATTTCGAAGACGGATTGTGAATTTGCGGACGTGGTGTGTTCTTGCTGAAGCGCTTCTTCGTCGAGGTCATCCAGCTGCGCGGCTTCAATTTCTTGGCATTGATACGTGAGCAAGTCGATTTCCTGTAGCAGGTCTTCGTCATCGCCTTGCAGGGCGTCGATCGCTTTGGTGACGATCATCAATTCGTCGTATGCTTTGCCGTATTTGGTGCAGTACGAATCGTGTTGGCCGTAGTCGTCGAGCAGATCGCGCTGGAAATTCTGGTCGAGCAGGGATTGAATTGCGATCCGCGCATTGGATAAAAAAGTAGAA
>JAPKCZ010000399.1 GCA_028822745.1 Kiritimatiellia bacterium
TTCGATGCATGGCTAAGTGACCGTCGTACGAGCACCATGGCCGCAGGGACCAATGCTGCCGGTCCCATTATGGAGCCGAAGGACATTCTCTGGATAGATGACGACCCGCTGCGCGGTGCTAAACGGGCAGATCTATGGCGTTTTGTTAACAAGGATGATCCTGGCGCACACGTTCACAGCGGGGAGAAGGCGCGCAAGCAGAGTTCGGATGGGTTGGTTCAACATTTCTTTACGGTGAAGCAGCAACAGACAGCGCTTCACGATGACCAGTTTTACGCCATGATCCGCATTGAAACGAACAGCCCGCCGAAAGCACTCATGTTGCAGGTGAATATTGAGGGACGTTGGGAGCATCGTGCCTATTGGGGCGATACGTCCATTGTTTACGGACGTGGTGACGATCGACCAGCCTATCGGCACATGGGTGATCTTCCCGACGCAGGCCAGTGGGTTCGGTTGGAGGTGAGCGCCGAAACGCTGGGCGTTCCCTATGGCAAAGGCATCACAGGCCTCGCGTTCACGCAGTTCGGCGGAACCGTGTTCTGGGATGAGGCGGGCGTCCGTACGGTTGGGGACGGAGGCGGCGGACCCGCGCCCTGCCAATTGCGAACACTTGTGGCGAAAACGACACGCAGTGAAAAAGAGACAGAACAGCTGCAACAATTTTTTGTCAAACAGGATGACGTCGGGGTTCCCTTGCGGGCGGAACTTGAGACGGCGAAATCTGATCTGACGGCGCTGATGGCGGAAGCGTCTGTGACGGTCCCTATTTCGGTGGCTGTCAAACCGCGTGACGTTCGGTTGCTGCCGAGAGGCAACTGGATGGATGACAGTGGCGAGATCGTTCAACCCGCCGTACCCGAATTTCTTGGAACGGTGAATGTCACGGATCGCCGCGCGACGCGCGCTGATCTGGCGGATTGGCTTGTGTCGGATGAAAACCCGCTGACGGCACGCGTCTTCATGAATAATCTGTGGGGCCTCTTTTTCGGGACCGCCATTTCGCGCGTCCAAGAAGATCTCGGCGGGCAAGGGGAGTGGCCGAGCCACGTTGACCTTCTGGATTGGATGGCGGTCGATTTTCGGTCCCATGCATGGGACATCAAGCGTGTCGTGAAGCAAATCGTTATGTCGCATACGTACAGGCAGTCGTCGGTGCCGCGAAAGGGCATGTTGGCGCGTGACCCTTACAACCGTCTACTGCAACGTCAGTCGCGATTCCCATTACAGGCTGAATTGTTGCGAGACAACGCCTTGGCGGTTAGCGGTCTTCTCGTGAATAAAGTCGGTGGTCCGAGTGCGCATCCCTATCAGCCTGCCGATTACTACCGCGAGCTGAATTTCCCCAAGCGAGAATATAAGCCGGATACAGGGGACAATCAGTATCGGCGTGGTGTCTATACCTGGTGGCAGCGAACCTTCCTGCATCCGAGTATGAAAGCGTTCGACGCACCCTCGCGTGAAGCCTGTACGGCGAGCCGCCCGCGGTCTAACACACCTCTGCAGGCCTTGGCGTTAATGAACGATCCGACGCATGTCGAAGCCGCACGCGTGTTCGCCGTACGTATCATCAACGAGGGCGGGGCCAGCCCTGACGCGCAAATTAAATGGGCCTATCATCAGGCGTTTTCAAAGGCGCCGGATAAAGAAGCGGTTACCATCTTCGATTCTGTATACCAAACACATCGGGCGCACTACTTGGAAAACACGCAGCTTGCCAATGCGTTGGTGCGTGTCGGCGATTCGACCGCAGGGCATGACTTGGATGTCGTCGACGTGGCCGCATGGACATCGGTGTCCCGTGTCATGTTCAATTTGCATGAATTTATTGCACGTAACTAGCCTGATCCATTCACCAACGTCGTGACGAGGATGCATAGATTGCGTCAGATCAAGGGCTTATTGGTGAATGGCGGGCGAAGGCGTGCAGGTGCACGTCGAGGTCGGCATTCGTCGATAAGTGATTGAGATGGCGTGAAATATACATTCGCAGTAGATTTTGGTGAATAGATTAGGCTAGAGGCAACCATGACTGACGATGAACAATTTTTGAGTGGCTTGACGCGGCGCGCTTTTTTGAATCGCTCCGCGCATGCCATGGGTGCAGCGGCACTGGGCATGTTGATGGGTGACCGCGCGACGGCCGCCTCTGCAGGTGCCGCGTCGACTTGGCCCGGGGTGCTTCCCTCCGGCCACTACCCGCGACGTGCAAAAACGGTGATTCATCTGTGCATGGCCGGTGGCCCGTCGCATCTCGAGACTTTCGACTACAAACCTTACCTTGAAGCGAACCATGGCAAGCCCATGCCTGCGGATATCACGAAGGGCCAACCTATCGCCCAACTTCAGGGGAAGCCGCTCACTATATTTGGTCCGCAGCACGCGTTTCGTCAACACGGCCAATCGGGAACATGGGTTTCGGATGTGCTGCCCAATATCGCCGGGATTGTCGACGACATTGCGGTCGTACGTTCGCTGCATACCGACCAAATAAACCACGATCCTGCGCACACACTGTTCAATACCGGCGCGTTGCTGCCGGGGCGTCCGAGTATGGGCGCCTGGGTCAACTACGCGCTCGGTTCGGTATGTGAAGATCTGCCCGGCTACGTCGTGATGACGTCCGAAGGGGGCGGACAGTCGCAACCGATCGCGTCACGTCAATGGAGCGCAGGCTTTTTGCCCTCACGGCATCAAGGTGTCGTTTTTAATGCCTCCGGGGATCCTGTGCATTACGTGTCTTCGCCAAAGGGCGTGGATCCGGAACGTCAGCTCGATATTTACGACGCTGTCAATAAGCTCGATCATGGTGCCCACGACCGATTGAACGACCCCGAAATTCTGGCGCGTATTTCGCAATACGAAATGGCGGCGCGCATGCAGTTGAGCGTCCCCGAACTTATGGACGTTGCCAACGAACCGAAGTCCGTTTTGGATATGTATGGTGCCAAGCCAGGTGATGGCTCATTCGCGTCCAACTGTCTCATGGCGCGACGCATGGCAGAACGCGGCGTGCGCTTCATTCAGCTCTACCACCGCGGTTGGGACCATCATGGTGGCGTGAAAAACGGCACGGCCGCAGCGGCCGGATTTACAGACCAAGCCTGTGCAGCGCTCGTTCGCGACCTTAAGCAGCGTGGTATGCTCGACGATGTCTTTATTATGTGGGGCGGCGAGTTTGGGCGCACGCCGATGTCGCAGGGCGGTAGTGGTCGC
>JAPKCZ010000400.1 GCA_028822745.1 Kiritimatiellia bacterium
CAGCGCTGCGAAACACAACGCTTGGTTTCATTTTCCAAAATCACTACCTCCTTCCACAGCTGAGCGTTCTGGAAAACATCCTCGTCCCCCTTCTGCCTGGTCGCACGCCAACAAAGGAGGACACCGAGCGCGCAGAAGCCCTGTTGGGGGAGCTTGGCCTGCAGGATCGCCAGACACACCGGCCCAGCCAACTTTCCGGCGGCGAATGCCAACGCGTTGCTGTCGCACGTGCCCTGATCAATACGCCCATGGTCATTTTGGCGGATGAGCCCACGGGCGCACTGGATGAAAGCAATGCCGATACGCTGAGTGACTTACTTTTCGGAATGCAACAGGAGCGTGACATCGCACTGGTGATGGTCACCCACTCCCACCGGCTGGCTGAACGTGCGACACGCAGGTTGAGCATGCACAACGGCCAGCTTACAGACGTCTCTCGATAACTGAGCAAACGAAATGAACCGCTGGACCTTATCCCTTAAGAGCGTGCGCATGCATTGGCGCACTCAATTGACCGTTACTGCTGGTTTAGCGGTCGCCGCCATTGTTCTTACGGGATCCCTGATCGTAGGCGACTCCGTTTTGCACAGCTTACGACAGACCGCCCTGCAACGCATTGGCGCCACGCATTTTGCACTGCTTGGTGGCGAACGCTTTTTCATGGCCTCACTTGCGGATCGTATGGCCGAAGCGCTGAACGCTCCATCTGCGCCCGTCATGCACCTCAACGGCACCGCCTCCCACCCGGAGACACAACAACGCGCAAACGCGGTTCAGGTGCTCGGCGTCGATGCGCGCTTCTGGGACTTGTCCGCATCCGGAGAACGTCCCTCCAATGCCGACCGCGCGCTCGTCAACGAGCGCCTGGCACGACAGCTGGATCTAAAAGATGGCGACACCATTGTGCTGCGCATCGACAAACCGAGCGCCATCCCAAAGGACGCACTCATGTCCAGCGAGGAAGATGCCACCGTCGCGCTGCGCATCGCCATTGCCAACAGCGCCGCCCACGAAACATTTGGTCGATTCAGCCTTCGCGCCGATCAGGCCTCGCCTTACACCGTCTTCGTTCCTTTGGAAACACTTCAAGAGACCGTGGACCTCCCCGCGCGCGCCAACCTCGTTCTGGTCGGCGAAGCCGAGGGCGACGCATTGACATCCGCCACGGTTGAAGCGGCCGTTGATGCCATCTGGACGCTTAACGACGCTCAGCTTGAACTTCAAGAAGCACCCGAGGTGAAACAGTTCGATTTGCGAAGCCATCGCGTGTTTCTGGCCCCTCACGTTGTCGCCGCAGCGACGGCCGCCGATGACGACGCGCTTCCCGTGCTGACCTATTTCGTCAACAGCATCCGCAGCGGCACAAATGCGACGCCTTATTCGATGATCAGCGCGGTTCCACCGCGGACATTTGCAGATCAGGACCTCGGCGCGGATGACATTCTGATCAACACGTGGCTGGCGCAAGATCTTGGCGCATCAGCTGGCGACGCCCTGACCTTGCGCTACTACGTCATGGGTGAAAAACGGCGTCTTGAGGAACGCGAACACGACTTTACTGTTGCCGCCATCATTCCCATGACAGGGCTCGCCGGCGATGCGACCCTGATGCCCGACCTACCCGGCATTTCCGATTCAGAAAACTGCCGCGAATGGGAACCCGGCTTTCCTATCGCACTCGACCAGATTCGCGATCAGGACGAAACCTATTGGGATGACCACAAAGGCACACCCAAAGCCTTCATTGCCCTCGCGACCGGGCAAACGCTATGGCAAAACCGCTATGGATCGCTAACCTCGGTTCGATACCCAAGCGACAGTCACCAGCAGGCAGACTTGGCGAACACCATTTCCTCGGCGATGCGCCCCGCGCGCCTCGGCGTGCACGTGGCTGCGGTTCGTGAACAGGCGCTTCATGCCAGCGCTGACGCCATGAATTTCGGCGAGCTGTTTATCTCCTTTAGCTTTTTCCTCGTTGTCGCGGCTTTGCTTCTGTCGGCGATGCTGTTTGCCTTCAACGTGGACAGTCGTCGGCGCGAGTCCGGCCTGCTGCGCGCGACGGGGTTCACCGCAAAGGCGCTCAGAAACCAGTTCCTCCGCGAAGGCCTGATCCAGGCGACTCTGGCAGTCGCCCTGGGCCTGCTATTGGGAACGCAATACACACGCATCCTGCTACATCAGCTAAAAACGACGTGGCGTCAAACCGTCGGTGATGCCGTTCTTGTTTATCACGCAGAGCCAACGTCTTTGGCCATCGCTGCCGTCGCCAGCGTTGGCGTCGCCTTGATCACGATATGGATCGTACTGAAACGTCAGGGTCGACTCACGCCAACAGCCTTATTGAAGGACGTGACCACTGAACAACGAACGCGAGTACGCAAACGACGGGTTCCCGCCATCGCCCTGCCCTGCCTGCTGTCCTTGGCGGCCGTTGCGCTCACATATCTTGCCAGCTCGGCGCCAGCTGCCGAACAAGGCCCTCGGTTCTTCGGCGCCGGCATGCTGCTTCTGGTTGCCATCCTGTGGTTCTGTCACGTCGGACTGCGACGTCTGGCTCGGCACGTCTCGATACAAACACTTTCTCTCCCCGTACTTTGTGTGCGCGGGCTAGCCAGACAAACACGACGCAGTCTCGCAACACTCGCCTTGCTGGCCACGGGCACCTTTATGGTATTCGCGGTGAGTGCGCATCGCCTGGATGCCACCCTAGATTCCGGATCACGAGAATCCGGCACGGGTGGATATGCATACGTCGCACAGCTGACCACGCCCGTTTTGCGTGACCTGAATGATGCCACCGTCCAAGCGTCCATTGGAATAGCACCCCCTTCTGGCGCCATTTACACGCAGGTCCGCGTTGCGGAAGGCGATGAAACAAGCTGCCTGAACCTGAACCGCCCACAGCAACCACGTTTGTGGGGCATCGACCCAGATCAACTGCGAGGACGCTTTACGTTTCTGAGCATCCATAGCGAAATAAAGAAGAACCACAAAGACATCATGCAGACACCTTGGTCGATGCTGATGCTGGATCTCGGACCCAATCGTGTTCCCGTTATCGGCGACAATAATTCCATTCTGTATTCCTTGGGCAAAAAGCTGGGCGACACGATTTCAATGGTCGACGCAAACGGCGAGACCTATGAACTCGTCATCGTTGGCGGCCTGAAAAATTCGATGCTTCAAGGCGGCTTCGTGA
>JAPKCZ010000401.1 GCA_028822745.1 Kiritimatiellia bacterium
TCGCAATTTACTGGTCAACGCTGCATGAGAGTCGAGGCATCACGCGCTACCAGATGGTGGCAACGCCCTTCAATCTGGTCAGCATCATTGTGCTTTCTCTCTTTCTGATTCACTCAATGGGTATCACGGGTGTAGCCATCGCCGTGGCCGTGACCATGCTGGTCTCGCTGGTCTTTTTTGTACCATGGTTTGTACGAAAAGTGCTCCCCAACTTCTCCTACATCCGCGTCCTGACTCTGCCACTCGTTCTGTGCGGTTTCTGGTTCCTTTGCGGTGGCGTGATGCATCGATATGTGCCTGCCTCATTCTGGCCCCTCGGACTATTCCTGTTGACCCTGGGCTTCTGCATGAGTGTGGCCGCGCTGGATCGCAAACTGATGGGCGATCTGCACGCTGTGTGGTCTATGAGAAAAGCGGACTAAGCGTGCATTACACCGTACATCAAGATCCCTCGATTGACGCCGTCATTGATCAGCACATGCAGACGATTCGAACGCGTCTATTGTCAAGGTTCGGCTGGCGGATACATGCGATCATACTGGTGGGAGGATTTGGCCGCGGAGAAGGCAGCATACGCCAACAAGATGAGTCGATTGCCCCATTGAACGATTATGACCTGGCGATTATTGTGAACACCCCTCGCAGCAGAAGACTGCCCTTGGAGGATTTGGCAAAGGAATTGGCGGACACCCTCAGTATCCGCTTCGTGGACCTCGCCGCGGTATGGCGGTTTAAACTCACCCGCACACCGGCCAGCATGTTTGCGTTCGACATGCGCCATGCCGCGCATGTGATCTACGGCCCGAAGCATGTCTGCTCGCGCATGCCGGATTACTCACCGGGCAGTGTGAGCATTTTCGAAGGGATCAACCAGATCGCCAACCGCTTAATCGCACCCACTGAACTCGTAACGCCCGCTGAATGGCAGCAATCACAGGCGTCAGACGTACGCACGGTGCTGCAACTCGGAAAGCTGGTAACTGCCATTGGCGATGCCTTGGTCATCCAGGCAGGACGCTACACCTCGCATTACGCTGATCGAGCCACCCGGTGGAACGCGTCTGTTCTGGATGGACACATGCTTGCACCGTTTCGCGACTTTGTTTTTCAGGCCTATCAGTACAAACTGCGCCCTGAAACGGTTCCTTCCGATCTAGACCTCAGGGCGTACCTACGCCGCACCGTAGCGCTTCTCGCGACGGCCATGACTGCCCTTGGGGGAAATCCCGCGTCCCAGAACACAGACGCCATTGATATCGACGGATATCTTGCCTGTCGCCTATCGAACGCCTGGCGTCCCCCAGCCCCACGCACACTGAGCCAGCCTTACCTCGCGCTGGAGCGCGAGGCTCTGCAAATGCTGCAAACCTGGGCCAAGGCTGACGTGCTCACCTCCGAAATGACAGATCACCGAGACGCGCTTCTGCGTCGCTGGCTGGAGGGGCACCATTGAACCCAGAAACCAGCATTGTCATTCGCGCCCGCGATGAAGGCGCCTGTCTAGAGGCATGCGTTGCAGCCATTCGCAATCAGTCCTATTCGGATTACGAAATCATCTGTGTATACGATCCACGCTCCATCGACGACACGCTCGCGGTCGCCCAGTCACTGAGCTTGCGCATCATTACACTGGATGCAAACGCATTTTCATTCGGGCGCAGCATCAACATAGGCTTCGAGGCCGCCCTTGGCACCTTCGGCGTGCTCGTCAGCGCCCATGCCTGTCCTGCCGACCCGCAGTGGTTAGAACAGTTGCTGGCGCCCTTGCAGGGCAACGACAGGGCTGCGGCTACCTATAGTCGCCAGATCCCGACCGAAGAGGCTTATACTTTCTGGCACCGCGAACTTGCACGTTCATACCCGCCGGAGCCGGGCGCGCCCACGGTTGCGTTTTCAAACGTCAGTTCATGTATCAGACTCTCAGCGTGGAACGTCTGCCGCTTTGACGAGGCCCTGACCGGCACGGAAGACCTTGCCTGGGCCCTTGCAGCGCGCGAGGCCGGACACGACATCGTCTACGCGCCCGGATCCGTCATACATCATTCACACAATGAATCCCCGGCCCAGGTCATTCACCGCGCGCAGCGCGAAGCTCTGGCCCTGTTTGCGGTAGGTGCACGCCAAGCTACGACCCACGAATTCGTAAGCACGATTGCAGGAACCCTCAGAGCTATGATAAAGGATACACTCATTTGTTTGGCCGGACGAGAATCGCCACGCCAGTTGGGGCATGCGCTTACCTACCGCGCAGCATTCTGCAAAGGACACCTGAAAGGATGGGCCCATGTCCACCGTGAAAAACGATAAGCTCTCAATCTTCATCATTCTGGACGCCTTTCGCTGGGACTACATGAACGCGGAAGATACGCCTACACTGACAAAACTCGCCGAAGACGGCGCTTACGGGCACAAACTGCTTTCCAGCTCCGGATTCACGCAACGCTCCAGCATCTTTACGGGCACATGGCCCGAGACAACGCGCAATTTCACGATGTTCATCTACAAACCGGAAAGTTCACAGTATCGCTATCTTCGTTTCTTTCCGTTCCTCAAGTATTTCGAATTCCGTGTGCGCAAACTCGACAATCTTATCCGCATCATCCTTACAAAAATAAACCGCTACTTCTACCGCGGGCGATTTTTCCCACCGGCCTATATTCCTTACGAAATGCTTCCACTCATAGGCATCTCAGAAGATAACATCCCCATCTTCAAACCGCGGGCATTCGGTGACATCGAATCACTTTTCGATGTCTTTGATCGTCAAGATGTGAAGTTCGAGTTCCTGATGCATCCCCTGGCGGCAGGAAATGACGACTGGGTCCTGAAACGTCTACTGGCGACACCGCTTAAGAACGGCGTGATCTTCGCCCAGTTTTCGGACTCAGATGCAGGCATCCACGTCGCCGGTGTTGGATCACAGGGTGCCAAAGACATCATTCGCGACATCGACAACCGGCTCAAACAGATCTGCGATGAATTTGACAGCCGTGATCAGGAATACGAACTCATCCTCGTCGGAGACCATGGCATGCAGAATGTTCAGACGCGGCTCGATGTCCACCATCACGTCAGCGCCGCACTTGCCGAAAAAGGACTGACGTTCAGCAAGGATTATCTGATTTTTCTCAGTTCCACTCTGACCCACTTCTGGTGGTTCAATGACGACGCCGAGTGCGCAATCCGTGAGCTCGTTGA